>JAUVYH010000088.1 GCA_030603165.1 Fidelibacterota bacterium | reverse complement strand
TATTCCAATCCCGCCTCTCTTGTTTTTCCATTTTCATTCATCATAACATAAATATTTCACTATTATTTTTCAATCATTAACTCTTCCTTCCTAAATCGTTCCAAACAGTAAAAAATGAAAATTCCTATACAATTAAATTACAGACATAAAATCCAGCGTCGAAAGCTACGAAATTCCCTTTAATAAACAAATGGTAATTTACATTATTAAATAACTTCCATCCCAACTGGTCAGGACAACAAAGCATGAAAAATGATCCGTAGGATTTCTGAAGGAGTAATAGGATATTGTGTTGTCATTCGCTGCATTGTCATTCACAGTCATTTATTGTCATTCGCTGCGCTGTCATTCATAGTCATTTATTGTCATTCGCTGCGCTGTCATTTTACAATTGAATGACAACTTAATGACTATTGAATGACCATTGAATGACCATTGAATGACTAATTACCAATGATATCGAGATTACTATAAACTTTTAATCACTTTTAACTTTCATATAAATTTAGTGCGGACGATCCACGCTGAGATTAAACACCAACCCAATCATTAAAAAACAGGTAATAAGAAAGGATCCGCCATAACTCAAAAACGGTAGTGGCAGGCCTGTTACCGGCATCAATCCGATAGTCATAGCCACATTAATGACGGTATGAAAAAACAGAACACTGGTCACACCTATAACTACAAGCGAACTGAACCGGTCTCTGAGACGGAAAGCAACGCTAATCAGGATCACGGTAAGTATCAGGAACAAGAGAAGTACGCTCCCCACCCCTATAAAACCATACTCTTCACCGACCACCGAAAATATGAAGTCAGTGTGTTGTTCCGGCAAAAACTTCAAATGTGTCTGAGTTCCGTTCCCGATACCCTTCCCAAAAAGACCACCGGATCCCATTGCGATTTGCGATTGAATCACCTGGTAGCCGGATCCCTGCGGATCGGCTTCGACATTAAAAAGTGTTAATATGCGATTCTGCTGGTAAGGTTCGAGTCGGTTCCATAGAACCGGAGTAACAAATCCGAGTGACAGGTTAAATATAAACAGCACAATCGCCAGCCAGATTTTTTCTTTACTGAAATACAGAACAACAATCAGGCAAAGGACCCAGATGAAAAAACTGTAGAAATTAAAAGCAGTTAAAATACTGATAACCGGCGCAGCGATAATGAACAGATGGTAAAATCGCGCTCCCGCCCATATCAGCATCGGGAAAACCAGGATAATATATATCATTGATGTTCCGAGATCCGGTTGTTTCAATACTATTGCCATCGGTAATAACGCAAGAAGTAAGGGAATAATGAGAGATTTAAAATCTGAAATTACCAGATGGTTTTTTGATAAATATCGGGCAATACCGATGATTACAATTATTTTCATAAACTCCGATGGCTGAAAATGGAACGGACCAAGAACAATCCAGCGATTTGCACCGGCGACTGAATTTCCGATAAAATACGGGGCAATGATCAACGCAATGCCAATCCAGTAAAGGGCAAAGGCTCCATCAAATAAAAGTTTCCTTTGCACGAAAAAAACAACCAGAATCGCCAGAAGTCCAATAATCATCCAAAGCATCTGCTTTCCGATAACCTTTTTAAAAAACGGAGCTTCCACGTGTAAAGAGGCGCTGTATAATGCAATAAGTCCCGAAATGCAGAGCAAAAATACTGTAATAAACATTAATAGATTGGTATTCGCTACCGAATCAGTAATCCAGTTTGTCTTCTTCAATCTCTATTAATACCCTTGCTTGTGAACTGCTGCGGAACCAGTTCTTTCTGATAATATCTAAACATCTTCGAAGCAATCACAGCTGCCTCGCCCCCTCCGGAGCCTCCATGCTCAACCAAAATCGTTATAGCAATTACCCGCTCATTTTTTTTAGCGAATCCAATGAACCAGGAATGTGAATCACCATGTGGATTCTGGGCTGTTCCGGTTTTCCCATAAACATCTAATCCCCGTACCTTCGCCGCTCGACCGGTGCCCGTTCTGGAATTTACCACATCGTACATCGCCTTCCGGATGAATTCCCAGCTCGATGTTGAAATACCATCTATTGAATCAACATCCGATTGGTTAAAGTAATGAAAACGATCATTGTCCCGATCAAAATATTTCAACCCAAGATGGGGAACACTCAGTTTTCCATTGGTTGCCAACGTTCCGGCAAACCTGACCATCTGTATGGGTGTAACCAACAGGTCACCCTGTCCGATGACCAGATTCAATTTATTGCCCTCAGTCCATCCTCTGACGCCGTATTTTTTGTCCATAAAAGCTTTATCCGGGACAATTCCCCGAGATTCGCCATACAAATCGATAGTAGTCAATTCACCGAAACGAAATTTTCTGGCATATTCAGCCCATATATCTATGTCCATTTTTCTGATCAGGCTGTAAAAATAGACATTGCAGGAATTAACGATGGCGTCATACAGGTTCATACGACCGTGACCACCCAACTTCCAGCATTTAAAAACTCTGCGTCCCAGCTTATAACTGCCTCGACACCTGAAACGAGTTTTTGGATCGAGAATATTTTCTTCGAGCGAAGCAAGCGCCGCCACCATTTTGAAGGTTGAACCCGGAGAATATGTACCTTGTGTAACCCGGTTGTAAAGCGGTTTGTCCGGATCATTGCGTAAACTATTCCAGATATCCGATCTCACAATTCCTGAGAACAAATTTGGAGAATAATCGGGTTTGCTTACCAGAGATAATATTTCACCATTTAAGGCGTCCATAGCAACGATTACACCCTTTTTGCCACTCAGTAATTCTTCCGCATATTGTTGTAGTCCAAGATCAATTGTTAAATAGAGATCGTTGCCGAATTTCGGTTCAACGCTGCGTTCATTTCTGACTTCTCCGGCTTCCTGACCGAAAACATTTACCTGAACAAAACTATAACCTCGCTTCCCGCGTAAAACACTCTCATATTCATGTTCAACGCCCTTCCATCCAATCAAATCTCCCGGACGATAACCGTAATCTTTGATCATCCGTAGTTCTTCTTTACCGACTTCCCGTAAATATCCGAGCACCTGACTTAAATTAGCGCCGGAATGAAAAGATCGTATAGGTTCCAAAGAGAAAAGCACGCCCGGTAATTCAAGACGTCGCTCCTCAAGTTCAGTTAAGGTTTCAAAATCAATATCTCCGGCTACTCTTGCCGGTAGAAATTGTCCTCTCCAGTTCTTTCTGACTCTTTGGCGTATTTCACGCTCAGGTATTTTTAGAATCTCACTCAAAATACTATATACATTCTCATTTTGCCCGGCTTCAAAGGGAATTAAATTAACATTGTACTGGGATTTATTATCAGCAATAATATTCCCGTTACGATCAAAAATAATTCCGCGCGGGGCTTCCCGTGATATCACCCGAATTCTGTTTGCTTCGGCGATTCCGGCAAAACGGTTGTATTGTACTATCTGTAACTGATACAAACGGGCAATCAGAATTACAAACAGCGTTAATCCAACTAATATTAAAAGATTTCGCCGTTCTAACGTGACATTATTCTGTGAATAATACATATCTAATATGATTCAATTGAAAAAATATAGTCCAGCAATATATAGATAATGGACGTATAGATAGTTTCAGGAAGCACATAGCGTAATAGAATAAATTGTGTTCCGTAATCGGTTGATTTAAAATTGATCAGAAAAAATATCGCAAAATGAATGAAGATAACAAGAGCATTAATACTATAGAACGTAATATGATTAAAACGGTTTCTCCGGTTTTTAAAGTAACCGGCAAGAAATCCAGCCACCGTCTTTGACAAAGCAGATAAGCCGAAAAATGATCCTATTCCAATAATGTCAACGACCATTCCAATACCAAAGCCATATAATTGTCCGAATACACGCCCCTGAAAAAGCGATACAAACATCACCAGAATTAACACAAAATCGGGTTTAATATCCTGTATTGATAACCACGGCGCAACGATTATCTGAAAGATAATTGCCAGTAAGCTAAACCCGAGTAATATTAAAAACTTCTTCATTGTTAATAGGATAAAATTATAAAGGCTTCCTCAATTGTATCAATATCGACATAGGGACGAATAATAGCCGATTGAAATAGTCCGTTCTCTGAACGATTCACTTCAACAACTTTGCCAACAATCATATTTGGAGGATATATTTTACTATAACCGGAAGTCAATACCAATTCTCCCGGGTGAATTTCAGCAGTATTTGGAATTTCACGGACTTCGGCGCGCCCATCGGGATGCCACATTATAATTCCCAGCACCCTTGAATCCTGGAACTTAACACTAAGCCTAAAATTCACATCCAAAAATATCTGGACCTGGGTGGTTTTATCACCTACCGCAATCGTTTTGCCGACAATTCCTTTGGTCGAAATGACTGCCATATTCGGCTGAACGCCCTTTTGGCTGCCGACATTCAGTAAAATCGAATTGACAATCGCTGTGGCGCCTTTATTGATAACTTTAGCCGGTATTATATGAAAAGCAGAGCTGTCAAGAAAATTCAGCATTTTTTTCAACCGCTGATTTTCAATATATGCCTCTTTAAATTCAACATTCTGGAGTGTTAACTGCAGGTTTTCCTGTTTTAATGCCTCGTTTTCTTCCAATAATCCGGATAACTGATTAATCCAGATTCCGGGATAGTGGACAAAGACGAACACATCGGCTATATCGCCTTGTAATGCCCGTACTGGAGGCGCCTCACTCATAAATAATATTAAAAACGAAAGAAAAATTAGAAACAAAAAAAGGATGTATTCATAAGATTTAAACAGTATTACTATTATTTTCCACATTTATTCTAACCCGAATAATTCATCCCGATTAAATTTATTTTTAACAAATTAACTATCCTAATTATCATCAAATGGTTATAGTGAATAAAACACCCCGATTTTTCCGGGACGTTTTATCGGGGCTAAACAAGCACTTCTTTATATTTATCAATATTCTCAATAATCATTCCTGTTCCTTTTACAACAGATAACAACGGCTCCTCCGCGACATTCACGGGCAAATCTGTTTCTACGCGAATTCGCTGGTCGAGACCTTTTAGCAAGGCGCCGCCACCTGTCAGTATAATACCTCTATCGAGAATATCCGATGATAATTCCGGCGGCGTCATTTCCAGCGCCTGCTTGATGGCTTGTGCAATAAGATCAATAGTATCTTTCAAACATTCCCTGATTTCAACTGATGATACTTCGATTGTTTTGGGAATACCGGCAACCAGGCTGCGCCCTTTAACGGCAATTGTAGTATCATTTATCGGCATTGCCGAACCAACTGTGCACTTGATCCATTCTGAAGTTCTTTCCCCGATTAATAGATTATGCTCCGATTTAAAGTACTGAATAATAGCATCGTCCATTTCATCACCGGCTATTCGAATTGACTGTTTGTTAACAATCCCATTCAGCGCTATAACCGCTATCTCAGTCGTTCCGCCACCAATGTCAACTATGATGTTTCCAACCGGTTTGGAAATATCGATACCGATTCCTATTGCAGCGGCAATCGGTTCCTCAACCAGATAAACCTCTCGGGCATTAGCGCGGTCGGCTGAATCCCTGACAGCCCGTTTTTCCACTGCTGTGATACCCGATGGAATACAGATAACGATCCGGGGTCGGGCAATCCTGCTCATATTGATCTTGCGGATAAATCCACGAATCATGGCGTCGGTCACCTCAAAATCAGCAATAACACCATCTTTTATCGGTCGAATAGTGGCGATATCCCGATGAGTTTTCCCAACCATTTCCTTCGCATCGTTTCCGATTGCAAGGACTTCACTATCATGTGTAGATTGGGCGACAATACTCGGCTCGTTTAAAATAATTCCTTTACCTTTCATGTATATCAACGTATTCGCTGTGCCAAGGTCAATAGCGATATCTCCCGCAAAAATATTAAAAAACGAAAAGCCCATATTTGCTCCAACTATTAATGTTTAAATACTCGTTTATGTGTAAACAACATGAATAATCCATGTTCGTTACATGCTTCTATAACTTCTTTGTCACGGACACTGCCGCCCGGCTGGATCACACCAACGACTCCATGTTCGACAGCAAGGTCTATTGAATCCCTGAACGGAAAAAATGCATCTGACGCCATGATTGAATTTTTAATATCCAGCCCGGCTTCCCCGGCTTTGCGAATGGCAATCTTTAACGCATCAACCCGTGACATCTGTCCGGCTCCAACGCCAATAGAGCCGTTTTTATCCGCTAATACTATGGCGTTTGATTTAACATGCTTCACAAGGTGCCATCCCAGGCGAAGCGCTTCGTAAAATTGATCTTGTGGTTTCTGCTCCGTCACCATTTCCCAATTATCTTCATTATTATCGCTGTACTGCGCTTTCTGAACGAGCAGTCCTTTTCCATAACCTTTGATATCAAATTTTGTTTCAAGATAATTCTGATTGGGTATTAACAAGCGCAAATTTTTCTTTTTTACTAAAATTTCAAGGGCTTCCGTGGAAAACGCCGGCGCCACAATACATTCGAGAAAGCTCTTAGCACATTCTTCCGCCAGCGCTTTATCAACCGGTCTGTTTATACCGACAATACCTCCAAAATAACTCACCGGATCGGCTTTCACTGCCCTCAAATATGCATCTAACGGCGTCTTTCCAAGCCCGAATCCACAGGGGTTTGTATGCTTGATATTAACACAAACGGCTAATTCATTTTTATATTCGAATGCGATGCGATAAGCGGCAATACAATCGACGTAATTATTGTATGAAATTTCTTTACCTTGTAACTGGCGAAAGGGCTGCGCTTTGGGAGCTGATTGCGGATTGTACAGTGCGGCGCGCTGATCGGGATTTTCACCATAGCGCAGTTCCGCTGATTTTTGGTAGTGATTCAGCCACAAACCTGGCAAAGGCTCTTTATCTCCAGAGAAAAAAGTCGCAATCTCAGCATCGTAATTACTCGTTTGTCTGAATACATCTCCGGCAAGCGTCCGGCGATAATTTTCATCAATTTTACCGGCTTCAAATCGTTTTAAAAACTCATCATATTGTGATGGATGCGATAAAACGGCAACGCTTTTATAATTTTTTGCCGCAGCCCTTAACATACTCGGACCGCCGATGTCAATCATTTCGACAATATCTTCATCGCTTTTATCACCGGCATGATAGGTTTCGGAAAATGGATAGAGGTTAACAACCACCAGTTGAAAAGCTGTTGCATTCACTTTTTTAAGGTCATTAATATGATCGGGATTTGCGCTATCTGCTAAAATCCCGGAAAATATCAGGGGATGGAGAGTCTTGACACGCCCGCCCATAATTTCCGGAAAACCTGTCAAATCTTCGATCTTTTCGACAGTAATATTTTCCTCGCTCAATTTCCGAAAGGTCCCACCAGTCGAATAAATCCGCACACCTTTCGACTGGAGCGTTCTGGCAAACGGAACAATATTCTCCTTGTTCCAGACACTGATAATCGCACGCTTTATATTAAAGGAACTCATTTCTCCCAGATTACTTTACCATTACTTATATGGATCTTATCCTCACAAAATGCCTTTACGACCTGCGGGAAAACCCGGTGTTCAACCTGTAACACTCTGTGAGCGAGAGATTCCGCAGTATCATCCTCTAAAACCTTAACCGTTTCCTGTAAAATAACCGATCCCTTATCATAGTGTTCATCAACAAAATGAACCGTAACGCCGGTGATTTTCACACCGGACTCTATCACAGCTTCATGCAACTTCATCCCGTAGAATCCTTTTCCACCGAAGTTAGGCAACAGCGCCGGATGAATGTTGATCATTGCATACCGATACCGTTTAACCAACGGAGAAGGGATCAATTTCAAATATCCTGCCAGCAAGACCAGATCAACATCATAGGATTCAAGCAATCCAACTAAAAAACCTGCATAATCTTCTGCCGCCGAAAATTGCTTTCTGCTTACCCAGTGCGTCGGGATTCCATGATCCGCGGCAATATCAAAAACAGGCGGTCGGACATGATCGCTGATGACACAAGCTACTTCCGCCGCTATGTTACCCGGTTTAATCTGTTCTAATACAGCTGAAAAATTTGAGCCTCGTCCTGAAGCAAATACGGCAATTTTTTTCAATGTGGCGGCTTCCAATCCTATCCCAAAAACCGTCTGAATTTATCTAATTCCTTCGGTAAAAACAATTAAGTATATCGGAAAAATCCGTACCTTTCATAAATAACAAATATTTATTCACATTCAGGACAATATTGTCGAATATCCCGAAGTAACTCATCAAGTTTATCAGCATCCTCAAATACATCAAAATTATCCGTCTCAACCACCTTTACCGGATATTGTCCCTGCGCCCGCTTGATCCAACGTTCATATTCGATATTTAGCATATAGATATATTCCGGCGAAATAGTGCTTTCGAACCCTCGCGACCGTTTTTTTATACGCGTTAATAATGTATCCACACTCGCGCGCAGATATATGATCAAATCCGGTTTTTTCAGATAAGATGTCATAATATCAAATAATGCGCAATAATTCTCCCAGTCCCGCTTCGACATATTGCCCATTTCATAAAGATTACGGGCAAAAATTTCAACGTCTTCATAAATCGTGCGATCCTGCACCGATGAAATACCGCTTTCAGTCATCACTTTATGCGTCCGAAATCGGTGAGATAGGAAATATATTTGCAGGTTAAAGCTCCAGCGCTTCATCTCCTCATAAAAATCTTCCAGATAGGGATTGTCAATTACGGATTCATAATATGCCTTCCATCCGAATCGATCGGCAATAATATCTGTCATGGTCGTTTTTCCGACCCCGATATTCCCGGCAATCCCGATAAAATAAGTCTTTTTAGTCACGAGTAATCTCTCCCCGAGCAGTGGCGCCGTTTACTTGCGTGATGGCAATTTTTCTAATCCGGTTGATCAGCGGCTCCTTTGATTTTACACTGACTGTAATATAATTATCTGACAGTCCTTCGTAAAGCCCCAATTTCGTTTTCTTTTCAAATAAAACCGATAATTCTTTACCTGGAAAACCCCGAACATAATGTACTTTTTTAGATTTGCTTAATTTTCTCAACAATTCGGAGCGTTCCTTTTTCACGGATGGAGAAACCGTAGATTTTATCCGAAATGCCGGAGTTCCCGGTCTGAATGAAAACCGGAATACATGAAAATAGGCGATTGGCAATCGCTGTAAGACATCTGCCATTTCCTGGAAATGTTCGTCAGTTTCACCCGGATAACCAACTAAAACATCTGTCCCGATGCACACACCCGGAATCTGATCAACTATTTTAGCAACAGTTTTCTGGTACGACTCTATCCGGTATCTTCGACGCATCCAGCCCAATATTTCATTTGAACCGTGTTGCAATGGAATATGAAAATGGCGGCAAAGGCGCGGTTCGTCCCGCATTAGTGATATTAATCGATCCGAAATCAGGTCCGGTTCAATTGAACTGATCCGCAGCCGCCGGATAGCCGTTTTTTCGAGTATGCCTTCCACAAGATCGGTGAAATCCTGTCCTGCTTCAGTCCGATAGCTTCCGATATTGATCCCGCTCAGCACTATTTCTTTGTAGCCATGATCAACAAGCATTTTCGTTTCATCAATACATGCCTGATAATCGCGGCTCCGGGTTCTTCCTCTCAGTAAGGGAATCACGCAGTAGGAACATCTGTAATCACACCCATCCTGAACTTTCAACTGGGCTCTGGTGCGGTCGCCCATCGAGATGACTCCAACCGGAGGAAAAGTATTTTCCTCTAAAGTATCACCGACATGAATTCCCCTTTGTCCTTTTTCAATTGCTTCCAGGAAATCCCGGATTCTATACTTTTCAGAATTGCCCAGGACCAGATCAATGCCCTTCAGATCAATCAGATCAGCCGGCGACAATTGTGAATAACATCCCACTACGGCAATTTTCCCTTGGGGTGAAATTCGCCGGGCAGCCGCAACAGCGCCGCGGGTTTTCGCTTCCGCCTGCCGGGTCACGGCACAGCTATTGATAATGGTTAAATCTGCGGGAGCTTTGTTATTAACGATAGTAAAGCCGGCGCTCTGGAACTCAAATTGAATCGAATCGGATTCCGAATGATTTAAGCGACAACCAAGCGTTCGAAAGCTGACTGTTTTGATCAATGTTATCGGATTTCTATGATGCTTTGATCACCAATGATGAATCGGTTTGTAAAAGGTTTGGTATTTGCTTCGATAATTGTGACGTCTTTCCCGAGCAAGCTGGCTTCAATCCGTATCTTTTGATTCAGTATTTTACAATTTTCCGAAATTATGCTGAATTCCACCTCCGAATTTTGAATGACACAATCACGTTCAATTGAAGAATAGGGACCGATATAGGAATTAATGATCTTTGTACCGGAGCCAATGATCGCCGGACCACGCACGTTACTATTTTTTATTTCCGCTCCAGATCCGATGATCACCCGTCCTGAAATATTGCTGCTCTGATCAACTTTACCGGCAATGTTTGAGGAAATATTGTCTAACACCAGCCGGTTTGCCTCTAACAAATCATTAGGCTTGCCGGTATCCTTCCACCAGCCGGTTATTTCCGAATAGCTGATTTTCAAACCCTTTTCGATCAGATACTGATGAGCATCGGATATTTCAAATTCTCCGCGGGCGCTGGGCTTAATACTGTTTACAGCTTCGAAAATGGAACTGTCATAGATATAAATTCCGGTTACGGCATAATCACTTTTGGGCTTTTGAGGCTTTTCTTCAATGCGGACGATATGATTATCTTTTATTTCAGGAACCCCAAAACGTTCAGGATCCGGTACTTTTGCCAGCACCAGGTGGCAATTCGAATCATTGGCGCGAAATTCATCAATAAAACGCTTGATCCCGCCGACTATGATATTATCTCCGAGATAAAAAACAAAAGAATCATTGCCGATAAAAGATTGTGCGATGCGGACACAATCAGCGAGTCCGGAAGGACGCTCCTGGGGAATATACGTGATGGACAATCCCAGTTCCTTCCCGTCACCATAAACATCCTTAACTTCCGATCCGTCCTTATTTGTGATGATTCCAACCTCTTTAATGCCGGCTTCTCTGACATATTCCAGCGCATAATTCAATATCGGCTTGTTGGCAATCGGGATCAGGTGTTTGTTTTGCGTATGTGTGATCGGTCGTAAGCGGGTTCCGTGTCCACCGGCTGTAATTAATGCTTTCATTTTAATTGTCCTCTTCCGTTTTATTGCTAATTGTTATTAAAATAGATGTTGTGAGAAACTGGAAATTCCTTAAAACCTGAATTAAAGATTGCCTGGAATATTTTATCTCTATCTTCATAATTCAGTTGTTTCTGTTTCTTCCATAACGAAGCAGTCATTATTTTTCAAAAGCTTTTCAATTTCCTTTTGCTCCTGTTCATCTACAAAAGGAATAGCTTCTCGAATATCAGTTATCACATTTAATCTATCACCAGGAAATAGTTTTAAAAATGATAAAACTTTATCGTAAATATTATCCTCAACTTTTAGTATTAATGTCTTCATTATAAATTCTCCTTATCACTATTAAATTTTTTAAAGATTTTGGATTCTATATCTTTTTATGGTTTTCTCAACTTTGGTTTTGCCTCGTGCGCATTATAAACAGATTTCTTCTCAAATAAATTATTGGAAAGATATTTATGAATGATACTGGAGACCAGTGTTTGATACGGCAGACCTTCTTCGGCGGCTCGGATTTTTAATGCATTCAGGTCTTTCTGTGATATTCGAATGTTCATTCTCTGATTTTTTATAAAAGTATTTTTAGCGTACTGTTTCGACTTTGCTATCTCTGCATCAAGATCTTCAACAGATTGCCATTCTCCTCTTTCAATAGAAGCAGACAATATTTGCTCCTCTTTATCTAATTCAACCATTTTTATTCTCCCGCTCAAGATAAAGTTTTGTGTACTTCCGGCTGGGAAATACGGTTTTTAAAAACCTCTCACTGTTTTTATCAACAAAAGGAACTATGTAGGCACAGTCATCTATCTTAACAACATACATTTTTTGTCCCTTGTATTTTTTTTTATTTGGATGCTCGATGATATCCAGTAGCTGCTTATTTTCAATACAAAATACAACTTGTTCGAAAGATACATCTCTCTCCAACTTCAATTTTTCATTTTTGTTATTATCCCAATTAAATATTTTCACGGCGTAAAATTTAAAATAACGTGTGCCTTATGTCAATACATTTCACTAATAATGAATTAAAAGGGATTAACGTGACAATCAAGAGAAAATTCAGACCTGATGCCTCGGTTGTAAGTAAAGGGTATAGGGGAAATAGGGAAATAAGGGGTATAGGGGTATAGGGATTTGGAGTAATGAGATTTGTTTCCGTAGAGGACACAGTTTTTTCCAGGAAAGACCCTCCGGATCAATACTCGATAATTCCATCACCAGATGATAACGTTCAACATTATTACACCTGTCAGGTTTATTAGTTTTTTCTCTTCCAGATAGAATTCATTGATTAAACCTGACAGGTGTAGGCGTCATATCCTTAACTTTTACCGGCGCATCCCGATTCATCAGGAGAAGATATCTAAGCGCCAGGTTCATGCATATTGTTAGAATATTTTATGGTTTGAATATCTTTAATTGTAATTCTTTGATTGGTTTAAAATGTTTAGCGTTACTCGATACAAGAATCATATTATGTTCGACTGCGCTTGCTGCAATAATAGCGTCACCCGCTCTTAAATTGGATGATAAGGTATATTCTTCAATATAGATGGAAGCCCGATGTCCTATGTTTTCAGTAAAAGGTAAAACAATAAAATCGTATTCATTTAGAAAATCTTTAATGTATTTATGCTGACTTTTATTATTTGCACATTGGAGCAATTCCATATATGACTGTATTGATAAATATCTTTGAATTGATTTATCAATTAGATCGGCGGCTCTTTCATTTTTCCGCTGTACCCAAATAAAGATATCGGTATCAAATATCATTGTAGCGGTTTCCTCTTAAATCATCCATCTCTTGTTCGACTGATCTTTCATTTTTTTCGTACATTCCAAAGAAGCGATGTTCACTGACTTTCTTGTTTTTCTTATTTAAGACAGGTGATATTATTCCTTTTACTTTTCCATGATAAAGAATTGTTATTTTTTCATTTCGGTCTAATGCTTTTAAAACATCATTCATCTTATATCTTAAATCAACTACCGATGCTTTCATTTCATTCTCCTATTATGCATAGTGCTAATATACATAAATGAATTGATGGGGGCAATGAAATTTCTAACGAATAAACTCATCGGCAGCATTTCGTTTTCCGGTCGAGTGAGGGTTGATCGCTAAAATACGGGCTTCTTGAACCCTGGATTGATTACGACAGAAACGTCGTATCAAGTTTTTATTTATTACGGTTAAATTTATTTGATCAGTACAAACAATTTCTTTATTGCTTCCAGATAGTATTTTTCAGGAACAGTACAGATATATTTTATTTTCCTTATTTTCCAATCCAAACTCTTTATTTGATCTGAAAGTACAACGCCTGAAATTGGTAGATCATTTGGTAGTTTTATTTCAAAAGGATAGCCTTTTTGTTTACTTGTTAT
>JAUVYH010000065.1 GCA_030603165.1 Fidelibacterota bacterium | reverse complement strand
ATTAGGCTAAATCAACAGAATCATAAATGGTATTCTTTCAAAATTGAATTTTTTGAAGTGAGCGGTCGGGCTTGGATAAGTCTTGAATGGCAACCACCAGGCTCAAACGAACTTATGGTTGTTTCCTCATCTAATTTCAGGACTAAAGAATTAGAATGATTTATTCTTATGGTACAAACTTTAATAGGTATTTTTATTGCAAATGGATCCAAGTTTATAAGTTGCAATAGATCAATTAAGCAATAGTGTTTTATTGAAAGGAGGTGATTAAGATGGCAACTTGTCCGACTTGTAAAGGAAAGGGCATAATTACTTGCCCACGTTGCGGCGGATGTGGTAGTACTGGAACATTGTGGCCAGTTAAATGTTCTCATTGCGGCGGGTCAGGTAAATGTAAATGCCCAAATTGTAAGGGAACCGGAAGAGTGTAAAAGATGTTGTGCCTTCGAAAATGGGCTTTGGGGGGTGTGCCCGTAAAAACCCCATGGAAATAACTTTAGCCAGATGGATTGAAAGGAGTGAAAGATGAATCTATATTTAACCCGAAATCAGGCGAAAGGACTCATGGGAGGAGTCAAATTTGACTTAGAGGCAAGAGTTGAACTTACCCCTGAGGAAGCAGAGTTAGTGAGAAAGTACAAAGCCGAAAAGGAAGTTCTTTTAAAGAAAGAGGTTAAAATACCATTTACGGGTAGAGCATTAGTTTTTGACATTACGATTGGTTCCTTGACGGCTGGACGGAAGTTCAAATGCAATGACATTGCAGAAATTCTTGAGTATGAGAAAAGTGTTAAGGAGTCCTGTGAATCGTTTAAGAATTACATAGAAGTTATGAAAAGCTTTGGTGGAGAAGAGCTAATTAAATTCGAGTAAGACAAGGGCTTTGGGATGTGCCAGTGAACATTTCAGGAAATGACTTAAGCTATATGGTTAAAGGAGAAGATATGAAGAGAATTACACAAATCCTAGTATTTAGTATAGCAGTATTTATACTGCTTGCATGCACTGTGTCTAACAGTGTAGCTCAAGAGCGAAAGATTGAAGAAAACGTAAAGGTATTAACAGAGGCTGGACTGATAAATGAAGCAATTATCGAGTATGGTAAACTAACTGAACTTAAAGGTAAAGAAGACACTGAAATACTTAAGAGTATCTGTTTTGGATTGCTTAAATCGTACTTAAAAGATGAAGATATGGAAGTAAGTTGGAGTGCTGCTAAAGCATTAGACGAACTAGGCGATAAATCTGGTATTCAAATCCTGAAAGAAGCTCTTAAGGATGAAAATAGTCGTATCCGTAATAAAGCAGCCATTTATTTAGGCAAAATGGGAGATAAATCGGGTATTCCAATCCTGAAAAAAGACCTTAAGGATAAAGATGTGACTGTTCGTTGGAATTCAGCTTTTATGTTAGCCATGCTAGGCGATAAATCTGGCATTCCAATACTTAAACAATTTCTTAAGGATGAAGATGCGGGACGCCGGTACGTTGCCGTAGCTTTAGCAAAGTTTGGGGATAAATCATCAATATTAGTATTGAAACAAGACCTTGAGGATGAAGATTGGAATATCCGCCTAAGTACTGTTGAAGCCTTAAAAGAATATGGTGACAAATCGAGCATTCCACTCCTGAAACAAGCTCTTGAGGATAAAAATTGGGATGTACGAAAGATTGCTGCTGTAGCCTTAGGTGAATTGGGCGATAAATCGAGTATTCCAATCCTGAAGCAAGCTCTTGAGGATAAAGATTATGATGTTTTTAAGAAGGCTGCTGAAGTCTTAGGTGAATTGGGTGACAAATCGAGCATTCCACTCCTTAATAAATCTAGTAGGGATAAAAATTGGGAAGTCCGCTGGAGTGCTATTAAGGCATTGGTAAAACTGGGCGAAAAATCAAGAGTTACACGACTGAATCAAACCCTTAATAGTAGAATTGAGAATCATCGCGAGGATGCTGCTAAGGTCTTAGGCGAATTAGGCGACAAATCGAGCGTTCCATTTCTGAGGCGAGCCCTTAAGGATAGGAGTAAGAATGTACGTATTAATGCAGCTTTGTCTCTAGCTAAAATTTTGTAAATTTATCATAGTAATATTGAAATTAAAGTGCTGGTTTAATTTTCAAATTCCCTGGTAAACATCAACTTCCATGGTATTCCAGACCTTGTTGATTTAGACTGCCTGAATATGAGACTCTATCAATTTCCTCCAAAATCCTATCTTCTGAAAGTGACGCCGAAACCTCTCAAGCGTTTTCTTTAGTCGAATGCTATCCTGAATATGAAGTGCGATCTGGTTCATCGTAACCGATTGCCCTTTTAGTATTCCTAAGACTGTTTCATGTACAACGACTTTCCGGCTTTGTTATATTCTGAGATAATTTTTTAAGGTAATAGTTGAATTTTGTCTGTAACTTCTCGGTGTGAATTTTTGTCATGATAACGCCTCTTTTTTTATGATCTATTGGCAACCATAATTTAACAAAGGGAGGCGTTATTTTTAAATCATTTCTTCAATTAACCACTGTATTTATCAATTAGTTACAATAACACAACTACCATTTTTCGGGGGGTGGCCAACAAATAGACAATCAATAATTTGACTGAATAAATGGTTACGGGATAATGTATGACAAATGAATGACAAATATATGACAGTGTTTTTCCTAATATTTTTGTCATTTATTTGTCACCAGTATTTGCATACAATATGGAAACTATGGAAAACACAAAATCCCTATTTTCTCGTCGATAAAATAAAAAGTCCCTGATTTTCAGGGACTTACAAAAGAGCGAGAGACGGGACTCGAACCCGCGACAACCACGTTGGCAACGTGGAGCTCTACCAGCTGAGCTACTCTCGCATGTCTTAAAAAGCGGTGAAATTTAAAGCAGAATTAGGCTTTATGCAATACTTTTTGAAGTAGTCTAAATTATTTTATATCGTCAAAACTCCAGTTGATATAAAGTTAAAATAAATCTAACTTTCGATTCGATGAAAGAGATCATAGATTATAAAAAATATTGTGTTATTGTTCCTGCCTACAATGCTCAGCAAACTATTTTAGAAGTCGTAAAATCTACTCATCGGACAATTCCCGATCTGAAAATAATTGTTATTGATGATGGTTCAACTGATGATACTGCATTCATCGTTTCTGAAGATAAATCTATATTACTATTCCGGCATGTATCAAACATGGGAAAAGGTGCAGCAATTAAAACCGGTATTCGAATTGCTAAAGAAGCAGGCTATAATTATGGAATTTTCGTGGATGCCGATATGCAGCATGATCCTCGAAAAATCAATGAGTTTATTCGTCTTAAAGAGCTGCAAAATTCTGATATGGTTTTAGGAGTGCGGTCATTTGTAAAAGCCGGTATGCCCTTTCATCGCGTATTGTCAAATAGCATTACTTCATTCCTGATTTCGATTAGGCTCGGAAAACGAGTTCATGACAGTCAATGTGGTTTTCGCTTGGTAAAATTAACGGACATTAATCCTGAAAATTTCAATAACGATGGATTTCAATTTGAAAGTGAATTTCTAATAAAGATGATTTACTCAGGAACTATATTTTGCGAAATACCAATTCCTACAATCTACAATAAAGCCGGAAGCTCGATCAATAATCTTCCGGATACATTGAGGTTTATCAAGTTATTTTTTAGTAGTTATTTATGGTTTTAACATCGGAGAACAGTTTATGGCTGAAATCTTTAAAATGATTGCAATTACTTTTATACCGACTCTGGAACTACGCGCATCGATTCCTTACGGTATTTTTGGAACAGATTCCCATTGGTTTATGGTTTTCATCGTCTGTGTAATCGCAAATTTCATAATCGGAATTATGATCTTCATATTTCTGGATTGGATTATTAAAATTATGTGTTTTTTTAAACCGGTTGAGACATTATGGAATAAATATATTGAACGCACTCAAAAACGTATATCAGAAGGTGTCGAAAAATACGGTGAATGGGCTGTAGCGGTATTTATTGGAATCCCATTACCCGGTTCGGGAGTCTATACGGGGGCGCTTGCCTCATTTTTAATAGGGTTGAGTTTTAAAAAATTTATTGTTGCTAATATAATCGGAGTACTAATTGCCGGTATTTTGGTCACAATAATCTGCTTAACAGGTTCAGGATTAGCGAATATATTTATCAAACAGGTATAGGAATTTTATTTTGTAAAATTCATGCGATATCCTAAATTTGGATGCTTTTTAGAAGTAGAGTATTTCGGGGTGTAGCCCCGACTCTGTCGGGGTAAACTCCGTCTGGTTAGCGCGTCCCGATGGATCGGGAAGGTCGGAGGTTTAAATCTGACGGTAAACTGCGTAACTTCTCATGTATTAAAGATAATTGAAAATTTAGCGGGGTGTAGCGCAGTCCGGTTAGCGCGCTTCGTTCGGGACGAAGAGGTCGGAGGTTCAAATCCTCTCACCCCGACAGATGACTTACAAAGTTTATATTCTCTACAGTTCAATTAAAGACCGCTATTATATTGGTCAGACTCAAGATATTGAGAGAAGATTTCATGAGCATAATAGTAGGCAGTCTAAATCAACAAGGTCTGGAATACCGTGGAAGTTGGTGTTTACAAGAGAATTTGAAAATCGATCAAATGCGGTACTCTTTGAAATGCAATTAAAGAGAATGAAAAGTCGTAAATATATCGAAGAACTGAGCAAAACCGGTTAGCGCGTCCCGACGGCTCGGGAAGATCGGAGGTTCTCACATAGAGACCTCTCTGAGGAAATCCTCTCACCCCGACCAATCAATAAAAAGTACATAACACCAAACGTAGAAATCGGAGGTTAACCCCGTCAAAGGCGGGGTCTATTCTGATGAAAGCACATTATTCTCCATCTCCCACTTAGTAAAAAGCAAAACGAGAAATCAGAGATGCGCAGCATTCTGATATATAAAGATTAAAGCAGTTCTTAAAATAAAAAAGCCCCACGGTAAGTGAGGCTTTTTTTGTACGCCCAGGAGGACTCGAACCCCCAACCTTCTGGTCCGTAGCCAGACGCTCTATCCAATTGGGCTATGGGCGCATCGCTTTCAAAAAAGCGGTCAAATTTACATTCATTTCATTTTTTTGACAATCAAAAAGATTGGAAAATGGGATCATTTAGATTATTTTTATACAAATGAGATTAAGATGAGCAAGAATATTTATCAGACACAAAAAAGGGGCCAATTTCTTTGTATTAGGAGCATCTATGAAGTTAACAGTCTTGGGATCAGGATATTTTATTCCGACGGAAAAACGCAATAGCTCCGGCTACTTACTGGAAATAGGAGGGGAGTCCATTCTTCTTGATTCAGGATCGGGGATATTGCGCCAATTGATTCGAAGCGGGCATTCCATTTGGGAAATCTCGAAAATATTCTACAGCCATTTCCATATAGATCACACAGCGGATCTTCCGCCAATCCTTTTTACCCGGAAATATTCTAAACCGGATAGTTGTGATGAAAGAGAATTATCCATCTTTGCTCACCACGATTTTAATAAGTTTATTAAAGCGTTTGAAAACCTGTATGGACAATGGATTAATAATCCGGATTATCCGTATAAATTTCATCCAATGATGCCCGGTGAATATTCATTTGATACGTTTGATGTATCGATATTTAAAGGAAATCACACCGATCAAAGCTTAATGTATCGCTTTAAAGATAAAGGGGGTAAGTCACTCATTTATACTGGAGATACGGGATTTTCAGATGTGTTGATTGAAGCGAGTCAAAATGTTTCGGTTCTATTAATTGAGTGTTCCAGTAGCGATTCGAATCCGGTGGACGGGCATATGACGCCTTCGGAACTGTCAACATTGATTCACGAGAGCCGACCGGAATTGACGTTGCTGACGCATATTTCTCCGCAAACCGACTATGAAACTCTTATCGATGAGATAAACGTTCCACCGGGTTGTGAAATTAAAATGGCTGAAGATTTTCTTGCAATTGATACCTGACGAAAACTACTCGGCTTTTTCATCTTCTATTTTACAGCTTGATAATCCTAATACCGGATAAATAGAGTAGAGACTAATGTATTGCAGCTGGTGGAGTTCGCATTTGTTAAGTTGTTTACCTTGGCAGGCATTCATAATCAGCACCATAATTAACACTGTGCTGTGTAATTTTGTATTCAACTATACCGAACTGGATGGGAGCGCTGTATGTCCCATCATCTCCGTGCGCGCTATCAGGATCGCCGAGCCACACAATAGTATTGTCGATGAAATGAATCCGTACCACTGAGATAGGAATCATATTCAAAACTTAGTATAAATATTTTCTTGTTTTATCAGTTTAGAGAATTTATATTGCAGCTACAATTGTACGTACAATCTATTATGGGAGTTTAAAATGAAATTTGTTAATATGAGGGAATTAAGCCGATCTCCTTCAAAATATGTTAAGTTAGCGAAAGAGAAAGATGATATTGTGATTACTCGAAACGGTCATCCTTGTGCAGTTCTTTTAAAAATCGATGAAGGAGATATAGAGGATTTTATTTTAGCAAAACATTTCGATTTGGAGTCCGAATTCGAAACGGCTAAGTTTGAGCATGAAGATGGAAAAACTACCAATGTCTTTGATTTATTAAATATGATAGACGGTAGTATTGGTTCATGAAATTTCAAATTGAATTTATAAAACGGGCTGTCAGAGATCTTAAAAATTTACCAGTTGCTACTCAAAAACATATTCTGGAAAAGTCATTATGGTTAGAATCGCATCCTTTTCAATTCAGAGATAAGATCAAGAGGATAAAAGGTGTAAAGTTTCCCTGTTTTCGTCTTCGGATAGATCATGGAAATGATTCTTTTCGGTTATTTTACGGCATTCATAAAAATGTGATATATGTTTTAAGAATCGTATTAAAGAAAGATGCTGATAAAATAATTAGAAAGATCAGAAGAATTGATTTTCCTCCTGATGTGTAAATTAGCATAATAGTTTTATCCTGGAGAACTATATAATAGCCGGTCCCGTTAAAATGTTCCGTATTGTAAAAGAAAATCCGCCGGTTGACATTAATAAAAGAAACCCATTTTCAATCCGGCTTGCCGGCTCAAATGGGTTTCAGATTCTATTCTATCGGGAAAAAGACCAAAACCAATTTAGCCCGACTTCGTCGTTCGGAAATTGGTTTTTTTAATTTATCGGCTCAATTTAATAAGTTTCCCGAATAAATCCTTATTTGATTGAATCTTGTCCTCATTACCATAAACGCAAAAGGCGTCCTGTGCCAGAATATCGCTTACAAGTTTTTCAAAATTCTTTATATCCTCAACAGTGGTAGAAAGTACAGCGTTGCGTTCCTTCTGGATGTCCTCTTTTTTTGTTTTTTCAAAATAGCGTCTGACAGCGAGATTGCCTTTTTGCGAAGGAGTTAAAGGACGGTCCATTCGTGATACTGTCCCGATAATATAGCGCGTCATGGTCTTTTCATCCGCTTCGAATGTGCGTAGATATTCCGGTGTGGCATTAAAGTTATCCAGAGTCTCTTTCAGGTTGGGATCGCGATAGGAACCAAAATAAACGAAACCCGACGGCGAAAAACTGCTGAATCCGCCATAGGCGCCGCCGATTATGCGAATTTGACTGGTCAACCAGTCACGCGAGAGGATTTGATTGAGTACGCGCATTTTGCCGTCCCAGGTATAGCCCAGCTTTTTGAAATCATAGCCTTTCAGCACGTACTGAACTTTGGAAGCGGTCAGCAGACCTTCATTCTTTTTATCAAATTCAAAGTTCCATTTCTTGTATGCCAATTTTCCCTTAGGCTGGGTCTTTGCGAATCTTTTCAGATTTTTAGAAAAAACCCTCAGATCGGATTTTTCACTAATTACTGATACGATAAGATTGTCTTTATTAAAAAGTAAAGCGGCGGTTTCCATTAGTTTATCGCTGATAGTCTCGGCTTGTTCATCATAATTATTCAGCAAGTCGGTGATAAACCAGTAATATTCAGCGCCGCCGGTCAGTTCGTTGAACATCCCCTGGTTGCTGAAATATGATCTCATCCGCTTCAAGGCGTAGCCCATTCCATTTCGTTTGACGCTGGCATCGAGCCGGGACTGATGGCGCGTCAGGACGGCTTTCAAACGCTCAGGATCGTTATATAAAGTGTGATTAACAATTTCGCTAAGCAGCTCGAATTGTTTGTCAATTTTGGTGTTCATTGCTTTGGAAAAAACTACAAAATTTGGCAATAGATTGTTGTCGTCCCGGTTTTCCAGAAAAGTGCCGAGATAAGTGCTGAATCCGCCGGTGTGCATATTCAGGGCTTTATCCAATTCTCCGTAAGTGTAATTTTCGGTGTTCAGACTGCCCATCACTTCGGCTAAAAGAGCAGCGTAGGGCAGCAGATCAGCCGGCAGAACACGGGCGTCGTAGAAAAAGCGTACATAGACCACATTATTGGTAAATGTATCGTGATGCAGCACCGGAATCTTTGAAATCTTCTTTTTCGTGACTTCATACCACTCGGCTTCGGGATTGACATCTGTAAGACTCAACAGCGGAATAGTTGCCAGAGCTTCCGGGGAGTCGTCCCGTTTTTGATATGCGATCAGTTCCTGAGTTTCCTGCACCAGAATTTCTATATCATTGTCGGAGAGTGTGGCTTTATAAGCCTCTAATTCCAGAGCGGCTTTGGCATTATTTTCTTTTTCCCGACCCGGTTTGGGTTCCATGGTCAACAGTAGCGCATGATTATTATCAAGCAGGTAATCCCGGATCACCGATTCCAGGTATCCGTTATTAATTGCGGCTTTTACTTCGGCAAGCGGTTTTTCCCATTCGAGAGTCAGGAAGGGATCATTGGCATAAAACCAACCGGAGTAAGCATGAAAATTATATGTTAAACCTTTCTGAGCATCATCGCCCTCGCGAAGCCGGAATTCAATGCGGTTCAGGGTGGCTTCGACCGTTTCTCTGTCCAATCCATTTTTGACTGTTTCACGCAATGTCTTCATTACGATGTCATGAAACTTATCTTTGTCTGCGCTATTGGCGTTCTGGACCCTGATCTGAAAAACATTTTGTTTCAATTCATCCATGGATGCACGAACATCACGTCCGATACCAGCTTCCTGCAGAGCCAGACGGATGGGCGCCGATTCCTGGTTTACCAGTACTGCCGTCAGGATGTCAAGCGCAAAACACAGTTTTCGGTCAGCGCTCTGCCCGGTAATTAAGTTCAGGGTCAGATAAGTCTGATTTTCGGTGCCGCCGTCTTCGGGAATCGAATAGAAAACCGTTACCTCTTTCATTTCCTCAAAAGGCTTTTGCAGCATAATACTGACTATAGCGTCTGATTTTTCGTATTCCGAAAGATATTCGGAGTCGATGAATTCAAGTTCTTTATTAAGATCGGAGTCGCCATATAAAAATATATAGCTGTTGGAGGGATGATAATATTTCCGGTGAAAGTTTAAAAATTCCTCATAACTCAAAGTGGGAATGGCTGAAGGGTAGCCGCCTGATGAATAATGGTAGCAGTTATCCGGAAACAGGTACTTGCCGACTTGGTAATCAAGCTCGGTAGTCGGGCTGGAAAAAGCGCCTTTCATCTCGTTATAGACGACGCCTTTGTAAACAACCGGGCTGTCTTTATCCGTCAACTCATAATGCCAGCCTTCTTGCTTCATAATGCGTGGGTCATCATAAATAAGTGGCTGAAAAACGGCATCCAGATAGACATGCATCAGGTTAAAGTAATCTTTATCGTTCATGCTGGCAACAGGGTAGATGGTTACATCGCTGCCAGTCATGGCGTTCAGAAAAGTGTTCAGCGAACCCTTGGCGAGAACATCAAAGGGACTCTTGACCGGAAAATTCTTCGAGCCGTTCAGCACCGAGTGTTCCATAATATGCGGTGTTCCGGCGTCGGACTCGGGTATAGTCTTAAAAGCGATGCTGAAAGTCTTGTTGGCGTCATCGGCAGCGATCTTGAGCAGGCGCGCGCCGCTCTGAACATGCCCGAATAAGAAGCATTCGGCATTAACCTCTTTAACAAAGCGTTTTTCAATAAGTTTAAAGCCGTGATAGCTGTTACCTTTTTCAAAAGCGCCGAATAGCAGGGTGGACCCGGCTATTATCAGAATCAGGAGCAGGGCAAGGGATCTTCGTTTAAGATTCATGGAAATTCCTCCGGTTAATATGTTTAGTTTATTAGCGTTGGTATTATTTTTCTTAAAAATGTCCATAAAAAAATAATATGAATATTGTGCAAAAATAATTGTAAAAAAACTGTCGGTAATTTAAACAATTTTTTTACTGTGTGGATATTTTTAGTGACAGAGATTTTTCAGAAACATTTGCTTTAGGATACTTCGCAATAATTTAATACTGCACATATATTTGATGGCGCCCATTGGAATACGATTAAGCTCGCTGTTAAAAATAATAAGGTCTATATTTTCTAACCCACCAAATGCTTCAACTCTGTATTTAATCTGAAAAGCTAAATCGTTCATTGAACCCAACACGCTTCGGTTATTTGTTTTCGCTATTTCGATTGTTTGATATTCACTTAAAACTTTCTCAATATGAGTTTGTGAGAATCCGTCATTGATGAGATATTTGAGTAAATTTTGCCTGAATACTTCATGGAATCGTTCGAAATCAGGTCTTTTGAGACCCGGAACAAAAAACGAGTATAAGGTCAGGTCATTTGTAAACAGAACGCACTTCTTTCGATCAATGCGTAACAGGTTAGCGTGCCATCCACCGATATAGCCAGGTTGCGCTTCCTTTTCGGAAGGCTCTACCCGCAACTCTTTAATTAACTTTTGTGTACACCTGATTAATTGCATAAGTCCTCTTTTGATTTATTTCCTTTTTTTATCTTCAATTATTTTTATCGCTTTTTCAAAATCACTTTCTTTTATGGCTTTTTGTCTGTTTTGTTTGAATTTCTTGTATTCATTCAATTTGAACTTGTAAGAAATCCTTACAAGTTGCTTTTTCTTCTAATTCACCTTCTTCAAAAATGTTTTTCAGATGGATAGTAATATTCTGAGAACTTGTCTGAAACAACTCAGCCATTAATTTTTGTGTAAGCCAAACCGTTTCATCTTGAAAGCGAACATCTAATTTAGTCTCTCCGCTTTCTGTTTGATAAATTATTATTTGTGATTTATTCTCTTCCATACTATTAATCTGCTTCCTTAGTTTAAAAGTATATTTCCAATTTCTTTACTTTCCTGTTCCAAAGCTTCTTTTGTTTCACGACCCATCTGTACAGAAACAAACTGTTTAATTCTATTTCCAGTTTTCCGCACCGTTGATGCGGAATTTTTAACATCACGAGAAATCCGCATCAGTAATGCGGAAATTCGGTTAGCATATATTCGGTAAAATTTTCGCATTCTTTCAAGATTATCAATGGACTGCACATCAACAGCGACAATGGAAATCCCACAAACCTTAATATTTGAAAAACCAGGAGATAAAGTCGTCTGAATGGATACCCTTGCTTTGTGTTTTATTATCATAATTGTTTTCATTCTAACGTTCAGTATAAAAGGCGTCTATAATGGCTTTTTATTTTTTATTGGCATTTCGTTGTTTTTTACCGGTAGTAAAAGCCTTTTTCTTATTATCACTTTGTAATTGTTTTGCATTCTTTAGTTTTAAAACCTGACCACGCCTTTGTGATTTCATCAGTAAGAATAGCATATTCCTGACCCTTTTTTACTCTACGTTTTTCCCATTCATAAGTCAGTTCCTTTCTGACTTCAATGCTTTTTAATCGCTGATTTATCCAATTTCTTGAATAACCTTTTTGCAAATACGTTTCCATTGCTCTTTCAATACTCAGTTCCGGGTCTTGTGTTTCTTCAATTCTTTCGTTACCTACCTTGGCAAGCCACATTTTAAAAGGTTCTGCTTTTGGTGAAGGAATTGATTGTATAAGCCGTAATAATTGCTCCGTGTCTGCAACATCAGTTTTTCTCATTTTACCATCGGGAGCAACCATTTTCAAACCGTTACAATTTGTAACGGTTTCATTACCCTCAGCTAAAAGTCTCTTTTTCATAACCCTCCAATAAACTTGAGGGTTGTTACTTGCAGTAAGTATGGCAATTACATCGACTATCGCAAAATACCATTGCTCTTGTTCGTCATCCCAATGAACCCGTATTTTTTTATCATTGAATAATTTTATTGCATTTTCTTTTTTCACTTTATATTTTCATCCCTGATGTAATCCAAATCCATTATGATTTATTCTTTTCAGTTTGCCACAAAATATGATATGAACTTTTGGGCACATCTGATTAATTGCATAAGTCCTCTTTTGATTTATTTCCGTTTTTATCTTCAATTATTTTTATCGCTTTTTCAAAATCACTTTCTTTTATGGCTTTTTGTCTGTTTTGTTTGAATTTCTTGTATTCATTCAATTTGAACTATTAAGAAATCCTTAATAGTTGAATTTTCTTTTAGTTCTCCTTCTTTACTTGCCTGTTCCAATTGTTCTGCTATCAAGTCTCATTAATTATTTCAATTTCCTTTTCACTCAATCCATAAAGCCCATAAACCAACTCATCTATTTTTTTCTCTGTGTGGTCAATGGTGCGCTGGATTTGCTGGCGCTGGGTTTCGAGTTTGGTGGCTTGTAACTGTTTGTTTAGTTTCAATATGCTGGCAACAAGCTTTTCTACTTCGGGGTTTCTCGTTTTCGGAATGGGGATTTGCTCAACGTAAATGATTTTCAACCTGTAAAAGCCACCTTGAACTTTATCGCAGATATTGGTTAGAAAAAACTTGCTCACTTTGGAGTTAAGAATACCAAGCAGAAATTTATCATCGGTAATGATGAGTTGGTTGTTATCGTTTCCGTAATACTTGTTTTCATCCAAAGTGAAGGCAGCTACTTCTCTGCTGATTCCAGGCCAGAGAATTTTGGTTTCATCAAATTCTTTGTAGTAATCCACCGTGTCTTGGATTTCGTACCACTCGTATTTCCCAGGTTTTCTACCTGGCCATTTACCGCCTTTCCAACTAGTAGGTTTTGGGGTAAGGTTCTCTTTGAATTCAGATAGATAGGATTTGATTGCGGGGTATTTATTGATGTCAATGCCTCTGCGAGTAAAGATGAGATATTTGTCAGATGTTGGGGGTTGATACCGTTTAATGTCTTTGCCAACTAAAAATGGTTTGATGATTTCATTATTAATGGGGTCAGCTTTAATAAGTGTTTTGCGGGTATCGCTGCCTATGACAAAAGCTTTGTTGTATCCGGTTAAAACGCCTCTGTAAATCTTTTTGTTAACGAATGTTCCAAGAGGCATACAATTCTCATTTAGTTTCTTGATAAGGTTCAGTTCTGCTTCATTTTTTAATGACCACCCATTGTTGTCTAAAAGGTCTTTGGAGATAATACGCTCATGTTCCTTGATGTATTGACCAAGGTTCTCAAATTCAAGTGTGCCAATTTCTACAACAGGAACTTTTTTGTTAGATTTTGTGGATTTACTGGCGATAATTATGCTTGAATAGGTAGTGGCAGACCTGAATACAGACAAGTCACCAAAATCAATAAGTTTATGGATGGTCTGTTCTTTAAGCCATTTGCGGAGTGGAAGCCCGTATTTTGCGCGAAGCCATTTACTTGCAACAATGTACGAGAAATATCCTTTTTCATTTAGAATTGAAATACCTTTTT
Source organism: Fidelibacterota bacterium (assembly GCA_030603165.1). GTDB lineage: Bacteria > Fidelibacterota > UBA2242 > UBA2242 > UBA2242 > UBA9312. Next base: position 3,500 of record JAUVYH010000065.1, on the reverse strand, counting down.
CAATGAAATACTGATAGAGGTCGGCAACACCATGATAGGTACGATAGTGTGTTTCAAAATAACCCTTGTGTTCGCTTATAAGTTCCTGCCTTACCCAAGGCGGATTCCCAATTACCGCATCAAAACCACCTTGTTTGAAGATTTCAGGAAACGCTTCTTCCCAGTCAAATGCGTTGATCTTTTTCATTTGATCAGGGAACATGTCAAGTTGGTTATCATAGAAGTCATTCCCGATAAGCGAGTTTCCGCATTTGATATTACTGCCAAGATTAGGCAAAACTCTTTCATGGAATAGAGTCATCTGCCGGCTGATGGACGCCTGTGTTTCGCCTTCGAGGGCTTTAAGCAAGAGGTTTAGTTTGGTTACTTCAACTGCCTGGGCGTCTATATCAACGCCAAAGATGTTATTGAGCAGGATTCGTTTTTTCTCGGCTGTGGTCAGGTTGCCGTCCGGCGTCAGCGGGCTGTCTTTTTTCTTTTTGGGCAGTTTCTCAGTGTAATATTTCAAGTGCCGGTCAAGCAGGAATTGGTATGCGCCAATTAAAAACGAGCCGGAACCGCAAGCCGGGTCGCAAATTCTGATTTTTTCGACCTGTTTGGGAGTTTTGCCCTCAATGAGTTTTCCTACGGTGTTTTTTACAATGTAGTCCACAATATACTTTGGAGTGTAATACACGCCGCCGGCTTTGCGCACTTCCGGTTTTTCCTCAATTTTGGCATAGTGGGCTTTTGTCAGCCGAATGGTCTTGCCGAGAAAACGCTCATAAACGCTTCCGAGAATGTCGGCAGGCATTACGGAAAATTCGTATTCGCAATTAGGGTAATAGAGTTCTTTAATGATATTCTTCATTACCTTATTGTCCACCGTAAGGGTAGGTGTGATTTTATCTTCTTTAAAGTCAAACAATCCCGAATTGTACTTGTCGTCTGCCATGCGGTAAAGGGCAAATAAGTTTTGGTAGATGTTGCCTTTTTCTGCTGCTTTTTTCAGTTCGCCATATTGCTCAACGCCCCTGTCCTCACACATACGCAGGAAGAGGATGCGGTCAATAATTTTCTGAACGGCATAATTGATTTCATCCTCATTGAGCGGTTTGTTTCGCGGGGCGATGGTAGTTGCCAGGTAAATACGCCACTGCTCGATGGATTTCAGAAATTCATCATCAACGGTTGCCGTTCCTTTTTTACGGGTGTCGCTTTTAACGTATTTGTCGAAACGACCTTTGGGCAAATTTTCTTTGGCGAAAATATCCCAGAAGAAATCGAACTCGTCAAGATATTGGTCGTAGGTGATGTATTTGATTCGGGCTACCGATGCTTTGTCGGTTGGTTTAGGCTTTTTGGTGCAGTCGTAAATGGAAAATTCTTCAAAGTCGGTAACAATAGAAATGGGCACTTTTGCGCTCCATCCATAGCGCCTTACCTGAAAAGCCGGAGCAATATCGCTTTTGATATTAATAGCCGGTTTCTTGGCGTCAACAAAGAATTTTCGTTGACCGAAAAGCGTAAAACCATAGTCGGGCGCTTTAGTGCTGCTGCCGACTTTTATCTTATCTTCATGAATTACTTCACGATATGCTTCGGCGTATCCCTGCTCGTTGTCTATGTCCCAGCCGAGTGCTTTGAAAAACGGGTTGATATAGTCTATTCGTGTCTGGTGCTCGTTGTAGCCATTCCGTTTATATTCTTCAACGTGTTCGCTGAATCGCTCAACGAGCTGTGCTATTTTTTCATACGCTTGTTCTTTTGTTATATTCATTTGCTACCCGGTTTTTTTCAATAAATGCTAACCGTTAAGTATATGAGACGTTGGGCACTTTATTGTACCAAACTTTCAGTTTACTATGTCGTTTATTTATATTCACAATCTTTAATGTATTCATTTATTGCCCAATGACTTATATACATTGTTGGCATTTCGTTGTTTATTCTTCAATACTCTTATTTCCCTCAACATTTCTCTGTCCTAGCTCTTTAGCATTTTTAGAAGAAACAATTGATTTTCCTGTTTGCTTTTCAATTTCTAAACGTGCTTTTTTTGCTGCATTTCCACCCTTCCTAGCTACATCTCTGTTTTCGTCTAAACTTTGGGGCTTTTTTTCTTTTGATATTTCGGTTGTAGAGGCTTCTGCCAGCATATTTAAAACCAATTCTAAATTAGTCATATTGTCTCGTAAGTTTTCTTTCTTAAGCCCTTTTAGTTTTTTGTATGCTTTCACACCCGTGTCTGCCCAGGCTTTTGTTATTTCATTGGTCAATATAGCATACTCCAAACCTTCTTTCATTCCTCGTGTCTGCCATTCATCGGTAAGTTCTTTTCTAACTTCTATACTTTTTAATCGCTGATTTATCCAGTTTTTAGAATATCCTTTCTTTAAATATGTTTCCATTGCTCTATCAAAAGCTAATTCAGGGTCTTCCGTTTCTTCAATTCTCTCATAGCCTACTTTAGCCAGCCAAATTTTAAATGGCTCTGCTTTTGGTGAAGGAATTGATTGTATTAATCGTAGAAGTTGTTCTGTGTCTGCTACATCTGTTTTGTAAAATTTACCATCAGATGATTCCATTTTCAGTTGGTTACAATTTGTAACCAACTCGCTACCTTCTTTCTTGAGTCTGCTTTTCAATACTTTCCAATAATTATTTGGATTAACACTCTCTGTCAGTACACCAATAATATCAACTATTGAAAAGAACCATTTTTCTTCTTCTTCATCCCAATGGACTCGCACTCGTTTGTCTTGAAATAGTTTTATTGCATTTTCTTTTGTCATATTTTCTTTCCAAATAATTAACTCCAAAGATAGTTAATTTTTTTTGTATAGTTTTTTTAATGGTAACGGATTCTCACAATGAATGCCAACGGTTGTGTATAAACAATTGTATATATCCGTCCGATTTGGCGGTATAAACACAATTGTTTTTATTTCGTCTATATACATAAGTTTTTTGCCTGAATTTATTCACAGCAGGATAATAAATAAGATTAACACAAAATGCAATAGAATTATCTCTTTAATAGTCCTGGTGTTTTTGACCCTAACTTGGACAAGCCCCCGAAGGGATAGGCAGAACAAAAAAATGAAAAAATATTTTTATAAACGCAAAGGTGCAAAGATCGCAAAGATACGCAGAGTTTATCAGAAAACTTTTCCCAAAAAGTGTTTGTCTTAAATGTGTCAGCAGTTTCGGTTTGGATACATGTTTGTTATACAATTAATAATTCTCTGCGTCCTCTGCCCCGATTTATCGGGGTTAAAATTTTCTTTACTATGTTTAACATTTTTTTACTAAAGTTGAAACATGCTTTAAATTAAATAGCAATCTCAGGGGCATCTTGCTTTTGGAAAGACCGGTGCGTAATTTAATTGTATAGGAATTTTCATTTTTTACTGTTTGGAACGATTTAGGAAGGAAGAGTTAATGATTGAAAAATAATAGTGAAATATTTATGTTATGATGAATGAAAATGGAAAAACAAGAGAGGCGGGATTGGAATA
>JAUVYH010000027.1 GCA_030603165.1 Fidelibacterota bacterium | reverse complement strand
TATTCCAATCCCGCCTCTCTTGTTTTTCCATTTTCATTCATCATAACATAAATATTTCACTATTATTTTTCAATCATTAACTCTTCCTTCCTAAATCGTTCCAAACAGTAAAAAATGAAAATTCCTATACAATTAAATTATGCAATGAAATCTCCAGAATTTTATTTTTGTAATCCGGTTTAATATCGACCTCTGTTTTAAAGACTTGTCTTATTAAAGCACGAGCATCGTCCTTTCTGGACATATATTGCCGGATTATTCCAACCATCGCTGTCTCCGCTCTGTAAGCAATCATTTTTACCGTATCCACGATAAGCTTTTTCTCTTTTGCCAGACTTCTGAATTTTTCCGATTCAGGCAAATCTCCAATAGTAACATGCCGCTTTGTTGCTTTGCGTGTAGTCTTCAATTCCGTAAGATCATTTTCAAATAATTCGATCTCTTCCAATAATTCCGCTCTTTCCTTGTCTATTTTCAACCGCTTTTTCTCCGGCATTGAATAATCTGTCTTCATTTCATAGAATTTTGCTCGCCTTCTGCATAATTTTCCGGCAACGCTTTTTATCCGACTCTCTAATTTTCGATATTCGGGATTAACAACCCTTATGGTATCATCTAGCTCTTCGGTTTCATATTCGATAAGTCTATCTATTCCATAATGTTCCATCATATATTTAAAAAAGTTTTCCTGACACCATCGACTAAACATTCTCATCGCCAAAGGTCCTGTTTCGGATAAAAATTCGGTCGTTATGATCGAAGTTTGGTGACCGGATTTCGTCAATTTTCTGATTTCTCTAACCCAAATTTTGCCACTTAGAAATGTACCACGCTCGGCTAAAATCATCTCCTCGATTTCACCATTACTTAATGTGACATTTACTTGCCGGAATTCATCTAAATCCCATTTATCTTTGACATATTTGCGATATGTACAACAGGCGATTCGCTTTTCCCACATTTGTTGAAAGAAAGCAGGACTGTAGCCTTCGCGATCGAATACCAGCATAAATCGCGATAGATAAGGATTAGTCTTGAATTCTTCCGCACTCGGTTGATTGGGAGATGTCTTCCACATCTTCGCCTTCATCGAGTAACTCCTGGATCTCATTTAAACGATCAGGAGTTAACACAGGTGAGGAGCGAGGCTTTCTTTTATTAAAGAAACCGCTCGATCCTTCTGCTTGATATTTTTTCACCCACCGTTTCAAACCCGAACTGCTGATCCCAAAAGCCCGAACAATTTCTGCTTGACTAGCATTGCCACAAATATAAAGCTGACTTACAAACATTTTAAAGGATTGATAATCGTCTGATGAATGAAGATAAATCGGCATTTGACCGTTAAAATAATATACATAATCTCCTTTTTTGACAAAACCAATCAACTCATTTACCAAAGTTATCTCTTCCGGAAAAAAGGGCAAAAGCATCTGCGGCATAATTACCTTCCTCTTAAATATTTCTGAAAACAGGTTCTTTTTAAAATCTTTTTCAGGCAAGAAAAAAATCGAAATAAGAATGGTAAAACTCTTGAAAATAAAACAATTACAAATTATATCCTATTCTTAGAGGTCAGGGGTTCTGAACTTAAAAATTTAATATACCAAATGTAGTCTTCACAATTGCTATTTAGAACTATATATCGTATCATATTTCCCAAATGACGTTGTAGGGTAAACTTGCGCTTATCTTTCCAGAATGTGAATCAGTATAGAGCCTAATTCACTAATATCCATCAGACCATGAATTCGATCCGCATACGGTCCTTTTGCAAATACCGGACAAAAATTCGCCGTATGATTTCCCGTGACAAATTTTAACCTGGTTCCACCCCGCCTGTTGGTATCCTGCGTTAAAAACACTCCGCCCGTTTCATTGGTGCCAACGGTAACTATAAGCAGTTCGGGATGGTCATTTTGATAATTAAAAGCCCAATGGATTGCATCAGTAAAATCCTGCATTTCTGCGAGGAATCCATCTTCATCTTTTTCGTGACAGCGCCAGTCAATCTGTGATCCTTCTACGACAAGCACAAATCCACGCTTATTCTTTGCCAAAATCCCGACAGCTTTCTCGGTCATCATCTGGAGCGAAAGGCTGCGCTGGCTGGCTTTTCTTAAGGATTCAGTTGCGAAAAGTCCCAGTAGTTTGCTATGATCTTTTGGATTCAGGACCTCCAGCTGGTTTTGTTGCGATATAAACGTATATTCCTCGCCCTTCATAACCGAAACCAGATTCGTATCCGATATCGTATTTGATTGAAAAAAACGCAGCCCGCCGCCAAGTAAAACATCGACATCCGCAGTGGCAATCTGGTTGGCTATTTCATATTCTCTTCCCCAAACAGGCGCATGAGCCATAAATGCCGCCGGTGTTGCATAGGTGATGCTGGTCGTAGCAATTACACCGGTTGTTTTTTTTCGCCGTCCGGCAATCTCTAACAATGTTGGAAGTTTCTTACCCTCTTCATCCAGACTCAACGCGCCCCGCTTGACTCTCACTCCTGTTGCAAGCGCTGTGGCGGCTGCAGCGGCGTCTGTTATCCATACATCTCCTTTTGGATCTGTGTTAAGCAATGTACATACGGGAAATTCGGGGAATGGCGAACTATGATTGTAATAATAATCAGCGGAAATATGTCCCACACCCATTCCGCTCCCGATAAACAGAAGGATTGATTCGGGTTTTTTACCCGAACAATCCGTTAGAAAAACAGAGATAAATAATAAAAACAGGGCAAGAGGCAATAGCGCCGGATTTATTTTACAATAAATTTTACGAATCGTCTTTTCCCTACCTTTACTATGAATTCACCGCTATTTAATTCAAAATTTATATCCGAGATTTTATTATCATTTACTTTAACTGCACCCTGTTTGATCAGTCGCCTGCCTTCACCGTTTGAAGCAACGATACTGGAATCCGATAGCAGTTTAACAAGCAACAGATTATCATCAGGTATAACATTGATTTCCTGTATATCATCCGGCAACTCTTTTTTACTGAAGACCTGTTCAAAAGCCTGTTGAGCCTGAGCTGCATCAGCCTCACTGTGATACATTGATACGATGGTTCGGGCGAGTTCTTTCTTGATAGCCATCGGATTATTTTTTGAATCTTTTAACCTGTTTCGAACATCCTGAAGTTGATTCAAATGATAATTTGTCACGAGCGTAAAATATTTTTCGATCAGGTTATCGGGTATCGACATAATTTTACCAAACATATCGGTCGGAGTCTCATCTATTCCGACATAGTTCCCGAGACTTTTACTCATCCGCTGAGTCCCGTCAATACCTTCCAATACGGGCAGCGTCAGCACTACTTGCGGCTCCTGGTTGTATTCGCGCTGAACATGCCGGGCAGCCAGCAAGTTGAATTTCTGTTCGGTAGCTCCAAGTTCAACATCACTATGTATCACTACTGAATCGTACCCCTGCATCAAAGGATAAAAAAATTCATGTACGCTGATAGGACTTCCTTCTTTATATCGCTTGGTAAAGTCATCCCTTTCAAGAATCCGGGCAACTGTAAATTTCGCAGCGAGATTCATAATCTCGTCAAATTGCATTTTTGCGAACCATTCCCCGTTATAACGGACTTCCGTTTGACTGCGGTCAAGAATCTTAAAAAATTGCTCCTCATAAGTTTTAGCATTTTTCATCACATTGTCGTAAGTCAAGCGTGGACGGGTTTCACTCTTCCCGCTGGGATCTCCCACCATCCCGGTGTAATCGCCAATGATCAACACAACGGTATGCCCTAATTCCTGGAACTCTCGTAATTTTCGAATTCCAACAGTGTGACCGAGATGAATATCCGGTGCGGTCGGATCGAAGCCCTGTTTCACGCGAATCGGTTTATCTGCTTTGAGCGACCGTTCCAGTTTTGATACTAATTCCTCTTCGGAAATTAATTCTTCAATGCCTTTTTTAATGACATCAATCTGTTCGTTTATCGGAGGAAACATGTTAATACTGATCCTTTCTTGATCGTTCTATTTCTCTTTTCATATCTTTTTCTGCGATGGCAGCGCGTTTATCATATTGACGTTTTCCCTTTGCCATCCCAAGTTCCACTTTTACGATTCCTCTTTTAGTAAAATATAATTTCAAGGGAATCAGGGTTAGTCCTTTAGTCTCAATATTTCGCTTCAGTCGAATAATTTCCCTCTTGTGGAGTAATAGCCGCCGATCACGTTCCGGCTCGTGATTATCATACCCTCCACTATATTTATACGGAGAAATATGGGCGTTCAATAAAAACATTTCCCCATTCCGGATGCGGGCATAACTGTCTTTTAAATGGGCATGACCGGCGCGTAAAGATTTAACTTCGGTCCCCTTTAATTCAAGACCCGCTTCAATCTTATCAATGATATGATAATCATGATAGGCTTTTTTATTGCTTGTTATTATTGTGATTCCCTTCGATTCCATGCCGGGAAAGTTAATCCCTTTTTGAAGATTTTTCAATAGTTAAATCTTGGAGAACAGCCGAATGATTTTTATATTTAGCGGTTATTTGAGCCCGGGTGGTGGAATTGGTAGACACGCTAGGTTCAGGGTCTAGTGACCATAGGTCGTGCGAGTTCGACTCTCGCCTCGGGCACTTCTTCTCAAACATCTAAAACATCAACTTTTATCAAAAAGATGTCACATGCGGCGGCGTCATTCACTTAATCAATATAGATTCTTGGAACTCTTTTTGTAATCCCACAGCACAACTCATAAGAAATCGTACCAATGCGATTGGCAACCTTTGTACATTGCAGACTGCCCTGAGGAGTATCACCCCAGAATATAACATCATCGCCAATTTTTACAGGATCATCGCCAATATCCACCATAATTTGGTCCATAGTAACGGTTCCAACCATGGGATATAATTTCCCGTTAATCAGAACCTCACCCAGATTGGTAAAAGCCCGGTGAATTCCGTCGGCATAACCGATCGGCAACACGGCAATGGTAGTTTCCTTTGTAGTAATATATTTCCGACCATAACTGATCGAACTCCCTTTCGGCAAACGGCGAGTTGAGCTGACTTTCGTTTTTAATGTCATGACCTGTTTCAACGGAATTGACTCGGAAGTCTCTGTTGTCGGATAATGTCCATACAGTGAAATTCCCGTACGGACCATATCGAATTTTGCCTTTGGTAAATCCAAAATCGCACCGCTATTGGCTGCGTGCAGCATCGGTCGGTAAGGTAAATGTTCGATTATCTCCCCGACGACATCATTAAACCGGCGCAGCTGTAACTCTGCATATTCTTTATTTCGTTCATCGGAAGTCGCAAAATGGGTATAGATTCCCGCGAGTTTGATTTGATCAATATTTACAATTTTAATAATCGCACTTTGGGCTTTATCGAATGGGACTCCCGCCCTGCCCATGCCTGTATCAATGTTTAAGTGTACTTTGACAAAAACGGATCTACGAATTGCAAGTTCTCTGACAGTCTCGATATCATTAATATCAGTAATGGTGATCTGGACATCATTCATTATGGCAGATTCAATTTCATCCGGGAACAGACTCCCGAAAATCAGAATATTTTCTTCAATACCGGCATTCCGCAACTCTAATGCCTCCGAAACCCGGGCAACCGCAAGGTGAGTAACCCCTTCTTTGACTAATCGTTTTGTTATTGGCACAGCGCCATGTCCATATGCGTCGGCTTTGACGACACACATCACCTCTGCCGGAGCGACTTTTTTCCGTATTTCCGTTAGGTTATGGACTAAATGATCCAGGTGGATTTCAGCGACGGTGTAATTATTCAAGTAATATCTTTAATTTAACGAATAGTCATATTAATAATTTTATTTTTCAATCTTGATATCACTTTTTCATCATTCAGAAAATCCTCTTTTTCAGAATCAATTGTAATTACTTTTTGATTATCCAAATGATTTTCAATCAGATATTCAATTTCATTATTTAAAGATTCTAAGAATTTAATATCAATCAATTTTTCAGTAGTACGCTTTCGTTTTATAATTCTATCTAATTGTATTTTTGAATTGCACTTTAGGAATACAATCAAATCTGGAAAACCTAATTCCGAAGTAATTTCATTATAAACATCTTCAAATATTTTCAGTTTCATCCCGGTTAATCCCATTCGTGCGTATGCAAGATCAATAATAGAAGAAAAATCACAGATGATAAATTTTTCCTTCTCTTTTACTTTTTTTATATAATGGTAATGTTGTAAGGTAAATGTTATCTCAGTTTCGAATATATATTTACCCGGATTCAAATAAAATGGTTTCCAGAATGGATTATCTCCAAAATTTTCTATAATTGGATGAATAGCACTATTTTCAAACAATTTTGAGAAAGTTGTTTTTCCTGAAGCAATTCCGCCACAAATTTCAATACGCATTAAATTTATTTTCTTTTAATGGGATACTTATTTTTTGATACTGGTAAATCAATAATTTTCTTTTTATCTAATTCACTTAATTGTTTTTCTAATTCTTTTATTTTTTCATCCATTTGCAAGTATTGTTTTGCGTGGTTCTCATTCTCAATTTTACTATCCAGCTCACCTGAAATTCTCTCATAATATACACGAATTGTAGACTCAACCCCATTTATTAAAGCATGTTGATAACTCCATACCGATATTATTAATGCACTTACACCAATGATAGTCGCAATTGTGTACACATATTGTATATTTTTAATTCGAGTTACTTTTTTATGAATATCTTCCATAAACAGTTCTAATATACTATTAATATCTTTTTTAAATATTTTAACTTCCCCAATGATATCTGGTAATGTAGAGCGAACATCTCTCTGTTTTTCGGCTTCATTCAAATAATCTTGTACATTATGATATTTATGTTTATTAATTGGTATATAATATTTCCCCTGTCTAATATGGTTTTCTGAATTGTCATTTTTATCCCATAGTTGATTTACACTAAGTTTGGTAAACTCCATCCATATTATTCTCTCACCACCGATAAAAACATAATCGTTTTTAGTAAGATTGTGTAAAGGAAATGAAAGGATTGCGTCAAAGCCAGGATCGATCAATGGCCCTGTCCCCAAAAGTAAACCTCGGTATATATTATCAATTTTCAGATTAAATCTTGCAGCAATGTAATAAGGGAGTCGAATATGTTCTTTTAGACTAACAAAAGCAATTGTATTTTGTTTTAAAATAAATTCTTTACCTTCTTCTATAGTACCATTTACCTTTTTTCCATATTCATCCCAATATACGTATTTTCCAAGTAATTTTAATGCGATTGATGCGGGTTTAATATTTTTCTTATCAATAATATCAAAAGGACATATAAGACCTGTTGCTACAACATAATCAATAATATCAGCATTGTTTAATAATGCTGGTTTAATTTCAGGAAATGGATCTAATGATTTGTACTTTTCATATTTCTTCTGTGCTTCATTATCATCTTGCGTAATTGAATTCATATTTGGCACCCTGTATTGTTTTGTGTAAAAATATTTCATCTTTGGAAACAAGGATTGATGGACTTAAGCCAAAAAAGTCAATTTTTTGCCCAATATCTTTTTCAATAGTATTTAACTTTTCTTCGACTCTTTCTGTCGTGCGTCCAATTATCGAGCATTTATAATCGAAATAATCAACATGATTTAATACAATTTTCGTTGGACTATTCGCTGCTATCGCTTCCTTCACAATCGTGGCATCAAATTTACCAACCCTTCGTATTTTTTTTGTAACCGAAGTATATTCCTTAATATGTTTGCCACTTCCGGATATTTTTGAAACCTTCTCCCAATCAATTTCATTTGCTAATGGTCCAGAATTACCAGCAACCCTAATTGGAAAAGTTCTTAGAACCATAACAATTTCATCTACGTCTAATGGGCTTAAACCGGTTTCACTTAGGAATCCAGCAGCGGAGGTATCTCTACTAGTCACATATGGATAGAATCTTGAATGTAATAGAGAAAGACCATAGCCTTGTGTTCCTTCAATAATTATTCTTTCATTGTTCTTAAGTGCCGATCTTAAAAAAGGAATAACTGGTTTTATATATGGCTTGAGGTTTTTATATGTTGATGCTAGTAGTACATCTTTTTTCCGTTGAACTCTTCTTATAACGCTATTCCCTGTTCCACTTGCAGTTGAACCTATTGAGTCTGTCAACCCACAAATATTTTCACTATTAATATCCTCTTCTGTAATAACCATCGCATTAGGATCAATAAGTAATCTATCAGGAGTCAGACTTGTAATTGATAATTCTTTTAGTAGAACTTGAAAATTAATATATGAGCCAGCAGGTATTATACATATCACATTATTTAATATTGACGCCGTTGGCAAATGTCTAAATATTATTGGTTTTCCCAATTTATTAATAACGGTATGACCTGAGTTGGAACCACCAACTCTAACTGCAATTTGAGCATTTTGAATCTTCGAAAAATAGTGTGCGGTTTTTCCTTTTCCTTCAGATCCAAATTGTCCTCCAATAATAATAGTTACAGGCATATAATATCTCCTCGTTAATCATTGCTTAATAATTTCAAGTATTTTTTCCTTAAAATCAACGATACTTTTATCATTATCAATTTTAATATTTGCTTTATCTAAAAGTTTTTCTACATCTCTCTCAACATTGTGATGTTCAGCATTAATAAAATCTTCTTTCTTTTTACCCATATTAATATATCGTTCACATCTAATATCAGAAGGAGTATCAATATATATTAATGTAAATGCAGGACCAAAAGTTTCTTTTAAAAACGTATAATCCTCTAAAAATCTAAGCCCGTCAATGACAACATTTTCCTCTTCAGAAAACATACTAATTAGTTTTTTACCAAGCCATCGCTGTCCTTTTTCAGTATTAATCTTGTTACCTAAATCCTGAAGTGTACTACGATTTAAATCTCCATTCTCTATTTTATGTAAATTGTTTATCACCATACTATACCGACCGTATGAAAAGCCCTTAGATTCCAATAATTTCCCTGCAGTTGTTTTACCGGTTGCAGTTGGTCCGCTCAAACCAATTACTTTACGATTTAGCCATATTGATACATCTTTTTTTAAATCTGGAATTATGAGATAATTTTCGTCATAATTTCCCAATGCTTCAAATTTACCACACCAAAAAAAATGACCAACAATTGCTGACGTAATCGCATCAAGTTCATCGTGGCTTACTTTTTGTCTTATATATTTACCCTTTATACCGAAATCGATTAGTCCTTTTTTTAAATATTCCATACTTGCTTTTTTTCTTGGAATATTAATAATATCCTGCACTGCTCCTGGGTAACTTTCAATTACAGGTATCCCTATCGATCTAAAATACGATGCTAATTTGATCCCTCTCTCTGTTAACTTTTGCATACTCGGAAGAAGACAAGGATATACATTTATTCCCCTTTTTTTTAATTGTCGTTCACAATACCTCATAATTCCAAATTCTTTTCGAGTTGGATCATCATCTGTAAAATATTTTCTTCCAAAAGGTATTGATAAAGGCGAATCTATCGAGATAAGATCAGGTTTAAATTTAATTGATCTTTCAATTATTTCCTGATCTGTATTTAATTTTTCTGTTGTTGCATTATTATATTGTAAATAACACATTCCTGACGCTCTTTTACTACTTCCGCATAAATCAATTCCGACAATTCTAATATATTTTTGATTAGATAAATATGTAATTCTATCCAAATTTATTAAGGGGCCAGATATACCTTTATAATCATTTATTTCCCCGTTAAAATTAAATACTTTTCTTTTAAATTCGTAAAATTTAGGGATTGATATATCATTCAATGGTATTTTGTTTCTCAATGACATTTTATCAATTAGCGCATCTAAAATATATTTCATTCCCTCAATATCATAATAATTATACTCAATTAATTGCTTAAGAGCAGATTTATCTCCATTTTTATATTTATACCAAAGAATAGGTGCTTCCGAGCCTTTTGTTTCCCTTATTTTTTTTGGACGCTTAAATCCTAAAATATTTTCAATCTTTTTCTGACCACCGGAAATTCCAAATCTTCTACTAAAAAAACGAAGGTCTAAATGACAAATCGGTGTTTCTATATCAGGAAACTCATTTTTAATAAAAGGAATATCAAATAATGAACCATTAAATGTAACTATTGTCTTTGAATTATTTATTGCATTCTTCAATTTTTCATCTGAATCTCCAGTAATGAAGACATTGTAATTATTTGAGATGCACCAACCAATTACTGTGATTTTGTCATAATATCTACTTAATCCTGTAGTTTCAATATCTAAAAATATTGTATCAAACGGGAAACTTAAGATTAATCTATAATAATCGCTTTTGGGTAATCTGTTAGCAAAAAAATTAACATCACGATTTTCAAGTGCTTTATATGATTCATACAATATATTTGTTTCATTTTCATCGTCTGTGAATAGATTAAGCTGTTTATTATAATTCTCTAGATCGCCCCAGCTTTTAATACCTTTATCCCAAAGGATTTTTTCCTTTATTACCCCTATTCCAAGTAAATGTATAAATGTCGAGTGTAATATTGAATTTTTAATCATAACACATTTACTATTTTGTCCATAACATTTTGAAATAGGTCAGAATTGACTTTATATATCGAGATACTTATCTAGCAAGAAATATTTTAATTCATTAAAATTTGAAAATATTTTTGTAGTACAACCGATAATCCAACCGCTTATTTCAGCAACAGGACATTCTGTAACCATATATACCGGTATCCCCAAATAAAATGATAATGTTAATTCACCTTGAGTTCCACCACCTTTTTCGGTATGGACATCCCAATAACAAATAATATAGTCTATTTCCTCAGCAATAATTTTTAAGTCTTTTTTCATTATTTTTCGAACTATTTTTTTAAACCCAATTAAATCAGTTTTTTTAAGTGAACGAAAAACCCTTCTTTCTCTATCTGATAACAGATTGTATTCATTTATAAGAGGATTAAAACAATCATGATTTAACTCATTCTTCAAAAACGCTGCAATCTCATTCCGCCAGGCATTACCGTGATCGGGAGCATGTTCAATAGCGCCGGCTAAATAGGCTTTCATTGGGATAATCTTCTCCTGAAAATAGTGTATCCGATTCCGACAATTGCCATATCAATAAAAATCAGATAGGGTAAATAAATCTTATTCAGGCTATGGAATATTAATAATTCCCGACCGCCTTCAATAATGACGGTAGTAGGAAAATACTGAATGATCTGGCTCCATATACCGGGATAGCGTAAAGATGGAACAATTACTCCGCTGCACAAAAACACAGCAATTATAAGGGAATTCAGCAACCCTCTTTGCAATCGTATATTGGCGGATAAAATTCCCGTAATCATCCCAATTTGGCTAATAAGAATAAGTCCGAAAATATAATAAAACCAGAACAGTATCAGGAACCCAACGTTTAAACGAATCCCGGCGACAATCCAAAGTATGACGCTGGAGAGAATAAGATGTCCAAAACTCTCAACTAATAATATCGCTGACTTGATAAAATAAACCTGGTAGGTCAATAATCTTGATGAATTGATTTGATCTATCAGACCGGTTTTACAAACCATCCTATAAGTATCCTGCAGAGCCGGATTAAATGCCATAAATGTTGCGAATAGTCCAATTATTCCCGGAAACATCCAAATATCAATATCTGTCAATTGAATTCTGGGAATTAACTCTCCCAATCCTACCACAAACACAAGATATAACGTCAGAGTTGCCAGAATATTTATAGCCGCAGCAATGCCAGTACGTTTGCCGGGTTTTAATTCTGTTAATAATATCGACAGTATTATATTCATAATTAGAAACCTTCATCCGAATTTAATTTATTTAAAAATTCCTCGATATGGATCGAACTTCCGGAAATTGAAATAATGTCGTCCAGATTGATTTTCTTTAAAACAGTAATAAAATCTTTAATATTCTCTGTCACGATTTGAATCGACCGTCCCAGATCATGGATTTCTTTGATCTCTTTAACGTGTTGAAGCGCTTTTATCAGTTGATATCCGCCATGCCGGAATTCAATATTGCCGTAAAATGGCAACTCAATCTGCGCTCCCATATTTTCCAATGTTCCATCAAAGCGGACTTGCCCGTGTTCGAGAACAATCCAGCGATCGGCAGTGGTTTGAATTTCGGTAAATTCATTCGAAGACAGCACGACTGTCTTTTTCCCCTTTTGATCAAGAATATAGCGGAATAAAATCGCGCGAGCATGGTAATCCAAACCCAATGTCGGCTCATCCAGAATGATCACTTCGGGATCACCCATCAACACCTGAACAATGTCCAGCCGCCTTTTGATACCACGGGAATAGGTCACGGGATAGTTATCCAGTTCATCTTCAATTTCAAACATTTTCACAAACGGAGTAACCTGGCTCTCGAATTCCGTATCCTCTATCCCAAGATAGCGAGCCCGTTTTTCCAGGTTTTCCCTGCCCGTCAGCCATGGATCGTGAATATCGTGGTCCGGCAAATATGCAACGATTTTTTTCACAGCAGCGATATTCTGCTCAATGTCTTTACCGTCGATATAAACCACTCCGCGATCGGGTTTTAAAATCGTTGACAGAATCCTCAACAGAGTCGATTTACCGGCTCCATTCCGACCGATAATCGCAAAAGTCGATCCTTTTTCAATACCGATACTTAATCCGCTAAGTACATATTTTTTCTTAAAATGTTTACTGACATTTTTTAAAGTAATTGATGCTTCCACTAATGTGCCTCATACCATGAATTTCCAATACCTACATCTACTTTCAAAGGCACATCGAGTGGTAACGCATTCTCCATCTCTGTAACGACAATGGATTTTAGCATATCCATCTCTTCATCAGGCGCCTCGAAAAGTAATTCATCGTGTATCTGTAATATCATCATCGATCGCAATTGCTCCTGGATCAATTTATGATGAATACGAATCATTGCAATTTTTATCATATCGGCAGCCGTGCCCTGGATAGGCATATTGATCGCCGCCCTTTCGGTCGCTTCGCGAATATTCCGGTTGCTGCTGTTGATGTCATAAACATACCGAAGCCTGCCGGCTAAGGTTTTTACAAACTCGTTTTCCCGTGCTTCGGCTAACGTGTTAATAATATAGTTATTTATTCCGGGATAGGTCTCAAAATAATGATCAATAATTTTTCTGGCGTCATTCAGGGGAATTTTCAATTCACCGGACATCCGAAAAGGTCCGGCGCCGTACATTATACCAAAATTTACTACTTTTGCAACCCGGCGCATTTCAGGCAGCACATCTTTTTCATCGACGCCATAGACCAGAGCCGCTGTTCGCGTGTGAATATCAACTCCTTCTGCAAATGCCCGGTTCAGTTCGGGATCTTTTGATAAATGCGCCATTACTCGTAACTCGATCTGGGAATAATCAGCCGACAGAAGTTTCCAGCCTGTTCGTTGCGGAATAAAAGATTTGCGTATCTCCCGCCCGATATCGGTCCGAATGGGAATATTTTGAAAATTCGGCTCACTGCTGCTCAGCCTGCCGGTAGATGCGACAGTCTGGTTAAATGAACTGTGAACGCGCCCGGTTTGCTTGTTGACTAAATTTGGCAGCGCATCAACATAGGTATTCTGGAGTTTTGTGAGTGTCCGGTAATCCAATATTAGTCCGGGTAACGGATGTTCATCACGCAATTTTTCGAGGACATTTACTGCCGTAGAGCGTTTTCGCCCAGAACTGAGTTCCAATTTATCAAACAGCACTTCGCCAAGTTGTTTAGGTGAATTGATGTTAAATTTCACATCGGCTTCGAAATATATTTGATCGGATAGCGTTTCAATCTTTTTGCTTAATTCCCGGGACATATTTTTCAGAAAGTCGGTATCGATATATACGCCGTTTTGTTCCATTTGCATCAAAACAGGAATCAGGGGCATTTCTATATTATTAAAAACATCTTCTGTCTTATCTTCCTTCAGTTTTTCCCGAAACACAGGAACCAGCTGCAGGGCGACATCGGCGTCTTCAGCGGCATAAAATGTAACTTTATCGATAGGTACTTCATCCATTCCGATCTGATTTTTCCCCTTGCCGATCAAATCCTCGATAGGCTGCATTCTATAATTGAGATACTGCTGACTGAGTTTATCCAGTTTATAGGATCGTGAATCAGGCTGGATCAAAAACGCCGCCACCATGGTGTCAAATACGACATTTTTCAGTTCAATTCCATAGCGTCTTAGGATCAGCATATCATACTTTAAATTCTGACCACACTTTGGAATGTGCTCATCCTCCAAAACCGGTTTCAGAATTTGTAAATACTCCAGCTTATCATCATCACCAAACAGAGATTTCTGCATCGAAGGATATTGGATAGGAATATAGACGCCCTTATTTGCTTCCCAACTGAATGAAATACCGACGATTTCCGCCTCCATCGGGTTCGTGGATGTAGTTTCCAGATCAACGGATAGCAGTTTAACCTTTTTTAATGTTTTAATTAATTTCGCAAGGTTGTCTCGCTTCTGAATTGTTTTATACCATTTTTCAACTTTTGCCGATTTTTTCTCAACGCCGAGCGATTTGATCAAACTGTAGAATTCAAGTTCCTTAAACAGTTCAATGAGAACCGGTTGATTCACAGATTTGGTTTTCAGGTCGTCAATTTTTATTTCAAGAGGAACGTCTATCTTAATTGTTGCCAGCATCTTGGAAAATATGGCGCTTTTTGCGCCCTCTGCGATCATCCCGGCAATGCGTTTATTGTCAATTTTATCAAGATTCTCTAAAATTCCTTCGAGAGAATTGAATTCACCCAAAAGCGGTTTGGCTTTCGCCGGTCCGATCCCTTTGACTCCGGGAATATTATCCGATGTGTCTCCGATTAGCCCTAAATAATCCGCTATCTGTTCGGGTTTCACTCCCCACTTTTCCTTGACTCTATCGACATCAATGATTTCAACGGGTTTTTGTCCGCTTGCCGGTTTATAGACCAGGATATCGTCTTCAAGCAATTGCATGAAGTCTTTATCACCGGTAACCATAAATACTGATAGCCCTTTTTTCTTTCCGTCTTTTGCCAGTGTGCCGATGATATCATCAGCTTCGAATCCGGGATAAATAATTACCGGAATATTCATTGCTTCGGTAACCTTAAACATGAATGGTAACTGCGAGACCAGTTCGTCAGGCGTTGCCTCCCGTGTGGCTTTATAGTCTTCGTAAATCTTATGCCGAAATGTCTTTTCCGGGGAGTCAAACACCATCCCGATATAATCCGGCTTTTCGTCATTGATGATTTTCATTAACGAATTGATGAACGCAAAGATTGCGCCCGTCGGCTGACCGGCGGAATTCGTTAGACGGTTGCGAATCATCCCAAAGTAAGAACGATATGCAATTGCTGAGCCGTCGATTAAATATAAAGTCTGTTTATCTTTCATAATTCAGTCGGAAAAGTTTAACACAATACCATGAATTTGGCAAGGTGTTTTCGTTACCCAACCTTCTGAAGGTTATAGAGTGCATTCGACCCTGGAACAACCTTCAGAAGGTTGATATAAGCAAAATTTGTGATTTGGATAAAAATCCTTGTTGAAACCTTCTGAAGGTTATAGAGTGCATTCGACTTTGGTACAACCTTCTGAAGGTTGATATAAGCAAAATTTGTGGTTTGGATAAAAATCCTTGTTGAAACCTTCTGAAGGTTTTTTGGGCTGATGATTAACCTTCCGAAGGTTTTCTATCGCCGAAACACATATAATCCGTTCTGCACGATAACATCCAGCGGGACTCTGTATTGCTCGAAAAAGTCATAGCCTTCTTTCAGATTTTGCCAGAAATCAAACCATTCTAAATCCCGATGTAGTTCCATATTCGTCGCCGTCATCTGAAACGGGAATATATGGACTCTGAAAAATTGCTGACCATTCCGCAGTGCTGCATCGGCGATGGTATAAATTTCCTCGATCAGAGAATCACCCATGGCAAAGCAGCCGATTGACACACATGCACCATGGATAACAATTGCGCTCCCGGTGCGATGATGCACTTGATCGTAGAGATTCGGGTAACCGATATTGATAGATAAATGATAACTGCTGTTCGGATTCAGATAGCGCGGCGGCACATAATAAAATCCTTCCGGGCTGCGGCAATCACCGGCGGCTAATTTGGGTCCCAGGGTATTTGAAAAGTCACAGATCGGATATTGTTTGAAAAGATAGAACAACGAATCTTTTTTCATCCAGATTTCCAGCAATTGTTCTTCCTTGAAAATCCGGATAAAGATCGGCGTTCCATACTGAAACCCTTCGGACTCCACATGGTTACGTAATTCCGGTTCAATTCTACTAATAATCTCCCTGGAACGGGCGGATGAGGGAATTTCTTCGGCGAAAGCGGTTAATAATGAGATGAAAATAAATAAAATGAATTTTCCAATCATGGGCAGAATTCCTTTTAAATGCCTTCAGAAGGTTGATATAAGCAAAATTTGTGGTTTGGATAAAAATCCTTGTTGAAACCTTCTGAAGGTTTTAAGACACTTTCGACTTTAGAACAACCTTCTGAAGGTTGATATTCAAACTTGTGATTCGAGCAGAAACTTTCAGTGAAACCTTCTGAAGGTCTCGAATTTCTTGCTATACTTTTGAGATTTTTCTAATTGATAATAAATCACCACATACTCCGACCTTCGGAAGGTTGGATCTTTCGGATGGTTTTAGAAATCAAACCCATATTTCCTCATCTCTTTTTGCATCAACTTTTCATCCTTATATGCATCTAAAAATTCACGATATTGATCAAAAGTCTGAAAAAAGGTATCAAAAAAGTCACGGTTAAATAATGTTCCGTTTCGGATTCCCAGCCATTCCCGGCAATTTGAATACTGCCAGTCTTCAGGCTTGATGCATAATCCGGCAAGAACCGGATTCAGATGAATGTAACGCACCAGCTGGAGCAGATACTCCTCTTTGTCAATTCGGATGTACTTGTACTTTGATTCAAACAGTGTACCTTTACGTTTTATGTCGAAGTTGACTGTCTGAACATAGCTGTTGAAAATGTTTTGCATGAAGCGGGAAATGGATATTGATATAAAGCCTTTGCCCCAACCTTCAGAAGGTTGTGTAAAGTAAAATTTGTGATTTGGGTAAAAATCTTCATTGAAACCTTCTGAAGGTTTTGGAGTACATTCGACCTTGGGATAACCTTCAGAAGGTTGAGTAATTAATTTTTGATCTCGGACGGCATCCTCAATGAAACCTTCTGAAGGTTCACTTGATTCCACCGGCGCTCCCACCATCAAATGATAATGATTGGGCATCAGACAATAGGCAACAATTTTCAGGTTGAATTTTTGATAGTTTTCTTTGATTTTACGTAAAAGAAAAAGGTAGTGATCATCTTTGAAAAATATCGGCTCTTTATTGCAGCCCCGATTGTAAAGATGATAATAGGTGTATTCGACAGGCATATTAATAATCAGAGTTTGGTACAACCTTCAGAAGGTTGAGTAAATATAATTGGTAATTTGGGTAAAAATCTTCGTGAAACCTTCTGAAGGTTTTGGTGTATCTTCAACCTTCCGAAGGTCTTTAATCTTTTCCGCAAATTTAAAGAATATTGCTATCATAATTCAATCTTCTTCATTAATCCGACCTTCGGAAGGTTTTGTTGAATTCTTGACCTTAGGACAACCTTCAGAAGGTTGAGTAAAGTAAAATTTGTAATTTGGGCAAAAACCTCCATTGAAACCTTCTGAAGGTTTTGGGGAATCATTCAACCTTAGAAAGGTTTTTTTATCACCACGATTTTGTTTTTCCGGGCTGTTAACCATTACATTATAAATTAGAATTGTTTATAATCAGATGCAAAGAGAATGTGTGGAGAACTTTATACATTTCAACCTTCAGAAGGTCATTGTAAATAAAGTTTTTATTTGGGGATGAGATTTTTAATGAGACCTTCAGAAGGTTGAAATGCAAACTTGTGGTTCGGGCGAAAACCTTCACTGAAACCTTCTGAAGGTTTTGGTGTATCTTCAACCTTCCGAAGGTCTTTGATCTGTTCAGTAAATTTATGAAACATTGCTATTATAATTCAATCTTCCTCACTAATCCGACCTTCGGAAGGTTTCTTTATAAACACTATCAAACTCAGGCGCAGGCGTTGCAGTGGTTGATGCGCTCTTTGACCAAATCTTAAAAGCTGTTCCTGGCTCAAAGCTGTAAGCTATAACCCCCAAGTCATGCATTTTGACAGAATAAATCGGTCTGCCTGTTACAGGGTCTGATGCTGCCCACCCCCAGCCTGACGGACTGTCAGTTCTCTGATGCAGAGTCTGGCGTATCTCTGCCATAATGTCATGTTTTGTGACATCAGTGTCGAAAATTAAACTCGCACTGTCAACCTCGTTTGTTTCAAAATTAACATATTCTCCATGAGCGCCTGGGTGAGGAAATCCTTTATCAAAACGCACTTTAATATAAGGATTATCAGGCTTAGTGGATCCAAACACTTTAAAATTTGTTGCAAAATCGTAATTTGATATGTATCTAATGCCGTCCTTGCCGTCTGAAAGTGTAACTTCCTTAAGATACTCAAGCGTTGCGCTATCAGGAATGTCATAACCTTGTTTAACCCAGACTGTTAGTGTGTCAGTCACGAAGCGGTCAAGACCTCTTGGAAAATCACTGTCAATCATATCAACGATGTTTCCCAAGTCAACAGTGTCAGCAATCGAGTGGATGTACAAAGTCTGATCCAAAGAGTCAAGAGATAAATTGCAGGGATTCATAGCATCTTTTTGCGCGACATTGCCATTCAAAGAATCCTTCGAGACCCAGAAGTAATAAGACCAGTAATCATCATGCAACACATCCAATGATAACGAGTCTGAGTCAAGCTGTAACTTAACGCTGTCAACGCTTGTGTATGCTGAATCGTTGATTGTGAAAGTGTTGTTTGTAAGTTCTTCGCCTGTCTTGAAATGGACGTGTTTGAAAGTGATGTCAGCAACAGGGGATACTTTTAATGTGAAGTAAGCAGTGTCTGAGAGTTCGCCATCGCTTGCAGAAACACCGATAATGCTTTCTCCAAAGCCGTCAGGCTGCAAGTATGTTAAACGCAAAGAGTCAGAATTAAGAGAAACATTTGCAAGTTCTGGATTGCTCTGTGATACAAGACTGAAAGAAGCACTGTCATCTTCAGCATCACTAACATAATCAGAAAGATTCAACAAGTGTTTAGGATTAGAATCCTCTTTAACAATCTGCGCAGGAACAACAAGCACTGGCGCGTGGTTGGAATAAACTGCAGTAAGCGAGAAATCATTGCTTTCAGCAAATAACTCGTTATCTTCACAATCAACAGCTGAAACCTTGATTAAAACAGTTTCTTCAAATTCAGGAATCATGGTGAGGATTGAATCATTAATATTTATCCAGTAACAATCAAGATTATGATCAAAGAATGATGAGTCGTCATTGCCAAAATACTCGTTAAGGTTGAAAACAACAGTGTCACCGACAAAAACATTGCTATCAGGAATAGATTTTACAAACTCAGGACCCCGATTGCCAATGACAATCCCCAGGCTGGTATCCTGAACCGGAGTATTCAGTTGCATGATTTTAGTGCTGGTATTCAATTTTATAAACTTGATTTCATCGGAAGAATTTTTCTTTACAACCTTCTGAAGGTCGTTGTAAATAACGTTTTTATTTGGGGATGAGATTTTTGATGAGACCTTCAGAAGGTTGTTATAAATGGATTTTTGGTTTTGGGAAGTGGTATTTGATGAGACCTTCAGAAGGTTGTTATAAATGGATTTTTTATTTTGAGAAGTGGTGTTTGATAAGACCTTCTGAAGGTTTCTCAACCCAGAGCCATTGCCGGAATCTAAAAGCGTCAGCCGCCGGGTGACGGTTTGATTCCCGTCGTCCAGCACCATGAAATAAATACCCGCCGATACCGGTTTTCCATAGCGGTCGGCGCCGCCCCATAAAATTGTATATGATCCTGAAATCTTGATTTAAATTCTGTCCACTAACTGACCACGGATATTATAGAGCGTCAAGCTTGCCGGGCTCGGAATACTGCAATGAATACGGGTTTCCGGGTTGAAGGGATTGGGATAGTTTTGACTGAGATGAAATTGCTCTGGAAACGGCTCGTCATCAATACCAACGGATGCAATTTGCAATGTAAAATGTCCATTAGCATCCGTAATAGCGTTGTCCAATTTGATACTGTTGCTAAAATACTCTACCGATGCACCTGCGATGGGATTTTCCTTTTTATCGACGTACTGACCGGTGATTGTTATCTGGGAAGCGGTAAGAAGAATGGAAGTCATTAAAGCAAAAAGTAGTATGGTGATAAACCTTCCGAAGGTCTTTGACCTTTGGAAGGTTTTTTTATCACCACGAGTTTGTTTTTCCAAGCTGTCAGCCATCATATTGTAAATTAGAATTGTTTATAATTAGATGCAAAGAGAATGTGTGGAGAACTTTATCCATTCATTTCAACCTTCTGAAGGTTATAAGACATTTTCGACCTTGGTACAACCTTCAGAAGGTTGGTAAAAAAAATTGTGATTTGGACAAAAATCTGTGAGTAAACCTTCTGAAGGTTTAATTTTCAACATAATTCCCGTATATTCGCTACGGTTTTTTATAAACAATAAGCAGATTTTTAAATATAAAGGAGCCAACATGAACGGACATATTCCTGTTTTATTTGTCAAAGGTAAAAGTCTCGCCGAAGCATGGGAGAAATCCATGTCTGAGCTTTACCGGAAAGGCTGCGATATCAAGACAGAATACGACAAAGCGGAAGATCCGCCCAGCAAAGATTCTTCGATGACCATTGTAGTTCATGAGCCACTCTCTGAGCCAATGATCCATCGCGATTTCCCCGGCGGTCTTGAAGATCTTCAGGAATATGTGCTGGAAGTATTGGATGGGATCAAAGATCACTGTATTCGTTCAGCCGATAATCCCGACGATAAGCGCTGGGAATACACCTATCATCAACGCCTATTCAGTTATAATGTGCCGGGCATTGAGACGGCTTTCGATCAGGTCGAGATCATTGCCGAAAAATTGGCAAAGGTCCCCTACACTCGTCGAGCGCAGGCAATAACCTGGAAAGTATGGGAAGACAACAGCTGCTACGATCCGGCGTGTCTGCAGAGCGTCTGGTGCCGCTTGTTAAAGGGTGATGATGAAGTATGGTTTCTGAATACGAATGTCCGCTTCCGTTCCAACGACGCCTACAAAGCCGCATTTATGAATATGTTTGCATTGATCCAGCTACAGGTTAAAATCGCTGGTCGTATTTCCGAGTTATCCGGTAAGACGATTAAACCTGGGCGATATGTTCATCAAGCCGATAGTTACCATATCTACGGCTCCTACTTTAATGAATTCACTGAACGATTTCTCAAAGCCCTGGAAAAACGAAGTTTCGAAGAACGAACATTCCGGTATTGTGATGTCAAAGATATTATGGAAGAAGCCATTCCGGGAATCCGTGAAAAAGCCGCCAATATGTGTCGGGAATAGAATCACAAATTTGACTGATTATTAATGGTCGAATTCAAAGTCACCAAGAATCGGAAAATCAAATGAATTAAAATGGGAACGCTAATATAATGAAGGTGTATAAAATTTTCCTGATATTTATTATTCCTACGATGCTCTGTTCAACAACGGTTACTCTGATAAATACGGCGAAACTTGAAGGACAGATTATCTCTTATGAAAAAGGAAACGTCTATATCAAAAAAGATAAGACCCTGTTTGTCGCTCATAAAGACATTATCAGGAATATCGAAGATGATAATTCAGCTATTTCCATCGACAAAATATCGAGACAAAAATTCCGTCGGGTTGATTTTAATGACTTTTCGCAAATCATTGAGATCGATCAAAGAAATATCTACAGTTATAAGACATACGCCGATGTGTATAAATACTATTCAAACATCAACCCTGAAAAACCGCCCTTTGACCCTCCACCCGATCCAGCCCTGAAGCGACATCACTATTTAACCATAAAACCCCTGCGGCTTATAATGGGAAAATGGATCGATGTGACGTATGGCTACCGTTTTATTAAAATTCATTCGGAATGGCGAATGTCATTTTCATATATGCCTGATTTCCCCACTATATTAGCCACCGGACTGGTTGTTTCAAGCCCATCGGATCTCTATACCCTGTCAAGCAGCTTCCGTATATACAACAGTCCCAACGGCATGGGATGGTTCGGCGGAATTGGTCTGGGAGCCGGAGTATTGAAAGCCGATGATGCAAAGTTGTTCTTTGATTTAATCGAGACAAAAGAAGATTTGCAGCTGGGATTCGGAGGAATACTGCTTGAATTAGGCGCCACGGGAATGATATTCAACCATGGAATAACAACCTTCTCTCTTTCAGCGGTTATTGGATATCCCGCATTTAAAACTGAATCCACAGAGTGGGAGTTTGAAAAAAAGATAGGAATAGTGCCATCAGTGAACTATAGTATAGGATTAACATTCTGAAAAAAAGATCCATTTCAACCTTCCGAAGGTCTTAATTACTTTCACTAAAATTATGGTAAATCACATTCATTATCCAATCGCAATCATTAATCCGACCTTCGGAAGGTTTACCCGATACCGGGGAATTTGGATGAAACATTTAATTTATTTGATATTAAGGACTAACATTAATGACAACACTCAACGCATCTGAACGAACGATTAAACACCCTGACTGGAGCAGGAATGCTTCCATATACGAGGTAAATATCCGGCAGTTTTCAACGGAAGGAACTTTTATTGAGTTTGAAAAATATCTGCCTGAACTGCAAAAAATTGGCGTCAAAATTATCTGGCTGATGCCGATTCATCCTATCGGCGAACTAAACCGCAAAGGCACACTGGGTAGTTATTATTCGGTAAAAGATTATAAAGAAGTCAATCCCGAGTTTGGCACGAAGAAAGATTTTCGCCGATTAGTCAAGCGTACTCATGAACTGGGTATGTATATCATCATCGACTGGGTCGCGAATCACTCTGCCTGGGATAATGTCTGGACCAAAACTAATCCCGATTTTTACAGCACAGATTCAGATGGAAATTATATTATTCCCGTGGCGGACTGGACCGACGTCATTGACCTGAATTATGATAATCGCGAATTGCGGAAAGCAATGATCGATGCGATTGTGTACTGGATAAAAGAATTCGATATCGACGGCTACCGCTGTGACGTTGCGGCGCTGGTTCCGACGGATTTCTGGGAAACGGCGCGTGACACATTTGATAAGATCAAACCGGTATTCATGCTTGCGGAAGCCCATGAACCGGAACTTCAAGTCAAAGCCTTCGACATGACCTACGCCTGGCAGTATAAAGATATTATGAATGCCATCGCCGTCGGAAAAAAGGACGTTCGGCATCTTGATCGATATGAAAGTAAAGAAAAAAACATTTACGACCCCGACGATTACCGGATGCTGTTTGTCACCAACCATGATGAAAATTCATGGAACGGAACCGCCTATGAACGACTTGGCGACGGCACGGAAGCATTCATCGTATTTACCTGTCTTCATAGAGGAATGCCACTGATTTATAACGGACAGGAAGCCGGTCTGAATAAAGCATTATCGTTTTTTGAAAAGGATCTCATACCCTGGACCGATCATCGCAACCGGGAAATCTATACTACTCTGTTGAATTTAAAACAGACCAACAAAGCGCTCTGGAATGGAAATTTCGGCGGTGATTTCATCCGGCTTAAAACCTCCAAAGATCGTTATGTCTTTGCTTTTACTCGTCAAAAAGCCGATGATAAGATAGTAGCCCTTTTCAATTTTTCAGATGAAGCCCGGTCTTTTACGATGAAAAACATTCTGCTCAGAGGCGACTATTTCAATCCTCTAACAAATAAAGAGTATTCATTTACTCAGAAAGAATCGTTTAAATTGAATGCCTGGGATTATCTGGTTCTCGTTAAAAATAATCTTTGATGTACAGATAGATTTCAACTATCTTATCTGAATTATTCATAGCCACTAAGATACTATAAGGGTATAGGGATATAAGGTATAAGGTATAAGCGTTCGGGATATAGAGGTATTCCCTGTATTGCCCATATTTCCACTATTTCCCTTGTTACCTTCACTAAGTCTTAGTGTCTTTTCCCGAAGGGATTCCTTCGGAAGTGGCAAGATTTATGAATTAAACAGGCTTATTTGCAAGTTTAAATGAAAAACAATCTTTTTTGGGAGTTAGTATGGAATGTAATCAGCAAAAAAACCGAAGCATCTGCAACTGCAGCTATGAACCTTGTTCCCGGAAGGGAATTTGTTGTGAATGTATCCAATATCATCTCAGAATACGCGAGCTGCCCGCTTGTTGCTTTTCGGATGATGTGGAAAAAACCTACGATCGTTCATTTGAGCGTTTTGCGCAGCTGGTGAGCGCTGGTCGGGTTTAGCTGAGTGGACCTTAGATTGCAGATTTATGATTGCAGATTTTCCCAAAGGGATGCCTTCGGCACAAATATCAAATTGCAAATTTCCCCCTTGTCTCTACGCTCCCGTGTTGAGATAAATATCTATTGATAACTGATTCTGATGGTTTCGTCTCAAAGGGATCTCTTTGAGATAAAAAGTGATTATACGTATCATCCTGAGGGAAGCGAAGCGACGAAGGATCTCCGACAAGAACCCTATAGAGATTCTTTCCCACCGGGGACCCCGACGAGTCGGGGCACTCGTACCTCGTTCAGAACGACAGTGTTAATAAAGTAATGAACTATTCGGTGTCACCGCCGGAGCGGAGACACCAGAACGAAGTAGGAAAACTTTCACAAGGTTTTTTCCTGTTGCATCATTTCCTTAAATATCATAATATCAAACCGGTATAAAAAACGGAATAGGTCAAGTATGACAAAAGCAATCACCGAACTCGTCGAAAAATTCTCACGGAATATCGACGAATATAAAAACCCGAAATACAACGAAACATCCGTCAGGATAGAATTCGTCAATCCGTTCTGGGAAGCGCTCGGTTGGGATGTGCATAACAGATCCGGTTATGCCATGACTTTCCGGGACGTCATTCACGAAGATGAAGTCCGTGTCGGACATACGACCAAAGCGCCCGATTATTCCTTTCGCATCGGCGGTAAACGTATTTTCTTCCTGGAAACCAAGAAACCGTCCGTCGATCTCAAGCACGATCCCGCCCCGGCATTCCAGCTGCGCCGCTATGCCTACAGCGCCAAACTGCCGGTATCTTTGCTGACCGACTTTGAAGAGTTCATCGTCTATGACACACGCCTCAAACCGTCTATTTCCGATAAGCCGCATGTGGGACGGATGCTTTACTTTACCTTTGAGGACTACATCGAACAATGGGAATTCATCCAATCGGTTTTTTCGAAAGAAGCCGTTCTGCGCGGAGATTTCGACCGCTATATCCAGGATAAACGCGGCAAGAAACCACGCGCTGAGATTGACCGTGACTTCCTGAACGATCTCGACAGTCTGCGTATTCTGCTGGCGCGGAACATCGCCATTCGAAATCTCAGTCTTTCAAAGCGCGAGATAAATTATGCCGTCCAGCTCACTATCGACCGCCTCATCTTCCTGCGCATGTGCGAGGACCGCGGCATTGAAATTCAACATACTCTGCAATCCCTGCTCAACGGCGAACGGGTCTATTCCCGGCTGGTTGAAATTTATTACCGCGCCGATGAACGCTATAATTCCGGGCTCTTCCATTTCAGCAAGAAAGACGGAGTCAATCCCGATATCATCACTCCCACCCTTTCGATTGATGACAAACTGCTGAAAGATATTATCAAAAAATTCTATTACCCGGACTGTCCCTACGAATTCAGCGTGTTACCGGTAGAAGTATTAGGCAACGCCTACGAGCAATTTTTAGGCAAACGCATCTCCCTTACTGCCGGTCATCACGCCAGGATTGAGGAAAAGCCCGAAGTACGCAAAGCCGGCGGCGTCTATTACACTCCGCAATACATTGTTGATTACATTGTCAAAAACACTGTTGGGAAATTGCTGGAAGACAAAACGCCCCGCGAAGTCAGCGAGCTGCGCTTTCTCGATCCCGCCTGCGGTTCCGGCTCGTTCCTCTTAGGCGCTTACCGCTACCTGATGGACTGGCATCTGGACTACTACCAAAAGGATTATGAAAAAACCGGTAAAATTCCCCATTGCCCTCTGGATAGTGGAAAACGCAAACGCAAATCCGATCCTCAGGCGATTTTCCAGGGAAAAGGCGGTGAATGGCACCTCACCACGACAGAGAAGAAGCGCATCCTGCTGAACAATCTCTACGGCGTAGATATCGACGCCAACGCCGTGGAAGTCACCAAACTGAGCCTGCTGCTGAAAGTGCTGGAAAACGAAAACAGCGAAACTCTTAACCTCGATTCGACAAATTAGCCTCAAAAATGCTAAAATATTGGGAGTCGGCATTCGCAAGTTGTTGTTTTAATTAGTTTGATTTGTCGGAATCGCAGCCGTAGTGCCTGAATATATATTTTATACTTGGTG
>JAUVYH010000174.1 GCA_030603165.1 Fidelibacterota bacterium | reverse complement strand
CAAACCTTCATCTTTATAGGTTGTTACATTGGCATTCAATTCAGTGATCTGGATGAATCCACTGCCGTCGTTCCTTTCTACACGATAGCCTGATTCAAAACCACAGTTATCTGTCCAATTCAGGCGCAGGGATTGGTCATCTATTGCAGTTGCGGATAGATTTGATGGTGCTTGCAATATATTCTGATACTGGGCTTCGACAGCAGTTGTTGTTTTTGTTCCTTTATAGGCTTTGACCTGGTAAGAATAGGTACTGCCCGGAGATACAGTAGAATCCGTCCAGGTTGCGGCTGTGGTTTTCTTGATTCCGGTTTCCCATGTCCCGCTGTCCTTTTTTCGGTTAATAATGAAACCATCCTCGCCATCGCTTTTATCCTGCCATTGTAATCCGACTGTTGTATCTGACAGTTGTGTCAGTTGCAGGTTTTCTGGGGCGGGAAATACCAGAGTAATGTCTTTGCTGATCGATGATGATTTATTTTCATCGGCACAGGCGTAGATACGATAAGAATGAGATTCACTCGGAATAGCCGAAGTATCGGTATAACTGTGAATTTCACAGGTTACAGTATCATAGGCAATCTGCCAGGAATCCGAGCCGATTTTACGGTCTATTAGAAAACCGTCGTATTTATCTCCGCTGAAGTTCCAGGATAGTAACACAGTATGGATATTCTGTTGGCTGAGTTGCAGGTTACTCGGTGCGGTAATATCGACATTTGGGTCAACCGGATTGGTATGCTCCAGGTCCTCACAAGCAAAATATCCGTTGATTATTAACGCTATTAATAATATTTTATGGTTCATTAATATTCTCCTTTTGGAGTGCATTGACGCAGTAAATGCACTCCATATTTTTTTAAAAATCATCAAATACTTTAACTTTGTCACAGGGATAGAGTTTCATAATTTTATCGAGATGCTCTTTCTCATTTTGATGCCGGTAATAAAAACTACCGTATTTCCATTCTATCGGATGTTTTACATAGCCGTGCTTCACCGGATTATACCAGAGATAATGCAGCCGCGCATAATAAGAATTTTCGTAAGTAATGCAGGTGTCCCAGTAGTTGTGGAACATTTTTTTTATGGAGTGCTCCGACTGCGTCGGTGCAGCATTGACGGACGAATGTGTCGGTGCTGGTTTTGCATTGACCGCTGCCTTCGTCGGTGCTTCTGCATTGACAATGCACTCCAAAGGCTCCAAAGACTCCAGATAAGACTTAATCCCACCCGAACTAAAGCGATGCACATTATTTATCACTTGCGCTAATGTTTCGGCATTTTCGGGTGCATTTGCCATCAGATGATAATGGTTATCTAAAACTACCCAGTCCTCAATTACCCAATTGTAATGTTCAAAACTTTTAAACAGGTAATTCAGGAAAATATCTTTCGCTTCATCGGATTTCATATAACGAATATGCTCATAGGTAGCGCCGGTAATAAAATATTTCGCGTTACTTTGAAAAAGATGCGGTGGATTGTGTTTGTATGTTTTATATGTTCCGTCTATCATTTATCTTTCTGTGTATGGAGTGCACCGACTGTGTCGGTGATGCATTGCATTGACCGCTGCCTTCGTCGGTGCTTCTGCATTGACGCAGTCAATGCACTCCATATAGTACTCCATATAGTTTTCCAATATCTATCTGCCATTTGATGATCGGCGTTGCTGATATTCCGGCGGCAAGACCAATATATCCGGAAAGTTTGTTCAGACTGTTGGCTTTATCGTAAAAGTCCAGTGCATCAGCCGTAACCGTTTCATTTTCATAATTCCTATATGCTTTTTTACTCATAGTTTTTATAATTCCGGCGGTAATACCGAGCAGGCTTGTGCTTGCGATATTAATGTTACGCTTCCGTTTTACCCGGTCGATTTCCTGCTGAATGCTGCCCGCATAGGTCATGAGTTTGATGTCGAATTCCTTTCTTTCATTCAATGCAAGACTGAAATTTCTATTCACGGATAGGTAATCCGGATGAGTGATTGCCAGACCGTATAAGCCGGTTGGCATGTCTTTCAATATCTTAGGTGAATCGCCGTAATTCATATTGTTTAAACCAACCGCAGCGCCCGGAGGATCAGTTAAAACCACTATAGCGCCGGTGTGTCTTTCCAATTGGACATCGAGATTATGTATATCGCCGATGTTCACTTGCTGAAATAGTGTCTTATCATGGAACATATCTTCTTTCACGGCGATCTCCACCAAACCCGCAGATACTTTATAATTTTTAAGCGGCAACGCACCGGCGTCTTTTCCATTTATCATCACTTTAGCGCCAACAGGTGTTCCGGTAATATTTAATGTTCCAAACCTTGGCTCAAGTATGTAATCCTGTTTATTAATTTTTCCATCTTCTATTAATATTGTAGTCTCAACCAGCTGATATAAATCCATCTCAATGCGTAAAGTATATGTTCCTGAAGGAAGCTCACTGAAGGATGCGGGCGTCTGACCTTTAATTTGCCCATCAAGATATATGGTTGCCCCGCTTGGCTTACTATTTATTATCAACTGTCCAAATGCCGGTAAAAGTGTGATGTCACGAGTATTGTCACTACCATCTATAACAATAAATCTTTCGGTATGAGTATGATACAAGTCTTTTGTAATGCTGATTTCATATTCGCCGGACGCCAGTTCACTGATCGTTAAAGGTGTGCGCCCCTTTATTTGCTCATTTAAGGATACTACGGCGCCTTCCGGTGTTGATACAATTGTTAGAGAACCGAATGCAGCATCCAATTCCGCAAGCGCCTGTATGATTCCGTCCGGCTGTACACTGATTTCTTCAAGATAATCATGATAAAGCGTTTTTTCGATACGTAAAAGATGTTTACCAGTTCCGGCTTTGGGAATCTGCACAGGCGTGGTTCCCACATCAAGACCATCGAAATAAACTCCGGCGCCTTCCGGAATAGAGCGAACTACGACAATCCCCGTATTAATATCTGAAACACTTTCAGTAATACCTTGCTGCATCTCCACGGTATATTCAATGTTTTGATCCGGCAAAACATATATTACTTTTTCGTAATCCTGATGCCCGAGGGTGGATAATTTGATCGTGTGATCGCCCACAGATAGCGATAAACTAACAGTTTTCGTGTTGTTTTCCCCGCTGTAATTATCGTCAATAAACACATTTACGGGAGAGATGTTGAGAGTGAAACTCACTTGTCCGGTTTTTGTGACTACTCTTTTTGTAAGTTCTCCACTACTGCTACTGCGGCTTGTTCTCGCTTCGGCGGCAAGTTTTAAAGCAGCATTTCGAACAGTTCCGGTAATGAAATCACGCGCAGAACCTTCAAAATCCTCGATAACCTGGGCAATAACCTCGTCGCTTTCAACACTGATTATTCGGACATGCAGAGAATACAGATCAAATGTTTTCGACACCTCGCCGGCAATCATATATTTCACGCTTAGCAATTGTCCAACTTCAACGACACATTCACTGGAAGTACAGCCGGACAGTTGAAACTGTTGTTCCTTCAATATCTCTTCCATCATCTGTCGTTCTGTAATTCGGAAGCGGTTTGTTTTAGAAAGTTCATATCCAAAGCGGGAAGTAATATTTGCCGCATCGGTTTCGCTCATTCCTGATGGCTCAAATTCCATGATTGCCACAGTTGGCAAATCCTGCGCAATTAATGGAGATAGACACAACGTTATCAGGAATATCCAACAAATCAGCCTATTTGTCGGATCAACTATTCGAGAAAAAATCTTCATCTGTTTCCCTTATTATAATAGTAATTCGAGCATTATGGCGGTTATTATTCCACTGTTTACTGCATGTAATTTTAACTCTAAGCATCTATTATGTCAAGTACTTATTTCTAATCCCAAACCAAGGAGGTTATCATAATTGTTGATCATATCTCACAAATATTTACATTCTGTGAAACGCACCTTGAAAAGGTAAAAAGAACAATTCCGAGTTGTGTCGATACATCAATTTCACCTTTTCAAGGTATTTGCCAAACATATACAGGTTACGTAGTAGGGTTAATTTCGTCAATACATTTGGTGTTAAATAATAGTTCAAATAACTATTTAATCCTTAAGCTGACGTCTATGCGTTTCGGCGGGGCTTAATTCAGCATTGTATCCCGCCAGCAACGGGCTCAATTATTAATCGAAAAAACACCGGATTTTCCAATGGCTTCGCACCGTCAGTCCCATCCCGATTTCCTGGAATTTGACTGCGGTACAATATTTTTCTACCCCAAGTTCGAAGATGTACCACGTTGATATGACGTTATTGAATTTATATACAAAGTGCAACTGTTATTTGTATAAATTCGTATCCAGCATCGAGACTTGAGTTAAGTCGGGTCGCTATTGCCCTTAACTCAAGTCGTCTCAAACACTCACGCTTATTCAACAAATACACCTGACGCCGCCTTAAGTCAAGGGCTGGCAAACCTACGGCTGGAAAATATCAAATACCGAAAAATGAATATGGGAACAGTAAAAGAAAAAGTCCAATTCTTAAGATCGGGTTTCCATATTTATACCTTTTCGAGGTCAATATTACTTCATCAAAATACACTTCTTCACCTGCTGAAAATCGTCCGCCTGAATCTGATAGAAGTAAACGCCGGAACTGTATTGCGTCGCATCCCATCGAATTGAATAATACCCGGCATCCTTCTTTTCATTCACTAACGTTTCCTCTAATTGTCCTGTCAGATTATATATTTTTAACTCAACATTGGATGCCCCGGGAAGTTGGAATGAAATGGTTGTGGTTGGATTAAAAGGATTGGGGTAGTTTTGATATAACATATAACTTTCAGGGAATTTACCGGCGTTACTTTCTATGAATTCATTGTAAACATCATTTATCTCACCGGGTGTGCCGTGATTTGCTGATGCCGCCCAATTATCCGGCAGACTGTTATCAGAGCAGGGATCCTTGAGCGCCAGAGTTGGACCATTACCGTTCGGCTCTGTGGGCCAGGGTGATTGTACTCCATAGGTCAAAGAATCAACCAAATTTCCTTGAGCATCATACAGTCTCACAAGTTCACCGTCACTGCTTAACCCGAAATCAAAATCTCCCAGATAATTGCTTACAGATGGGAATAATTGAGTAAAAGCATTACAATCTCTACAAATAACTATGTATCCATGAGAGGGAAGTAAAGTGTTCGCAGGAAATATAAAAGTGTGATTATCATTGGAATCTTTAAAAATCCAACCGGACAAATCTATCGTATTATCAGTTATATTATAAAACTCAATCCAATCTTCAGTGTTGAACTCCAAAGCGGAATTATAATTGATTTCATTAATAACAACAGGTCCTGTTAACTCACTATCGGGCTCAAATAATGCTGTAATTTGTTGCCCGTCAGTGATATTAATGGTAACGGACAGAGAGTCTTGTCCTGTGATACCTGTCCAACCAGCGAACTTGAAACCCATTCGAGGTATGGCAGTTAGCTGAATAGGAACCTGTATAAAATATTTACCGCTCCAGGGGTAGGTTTCAATTACACAGCTATTTACTTTGATGTTACCACTATTATTGGGAAGTCTGTCCAGAATCAAAATGCCAATTCCGCCATCCTGCAAATTAAATTCTGTGACAATGTGTTCCCGAACATAGTCCGCCCGGGCAAGTCCAAAATCAATTGCTACCTGAATATGACCGTACCACTCTTCCATTGAATCAATAGACTTACCAAGCCACCATGGTCCTTCAAAACTGTGTTGCCATTTTTGGATATGATATGGCATATCCTGTGAAATGCCGGCTTTCATTTCATTAATCCTCTGTACTACATGAACAGGATTAAATACCGTATTCAATAAATCAGCATAGCGATTAATAAAATATTTCCGGCAGTTTTCATTATCCATCAATTTGAAAAACAACAAAGTAGTCCCGGTATC
The DNA here is from genome assembly GCA_030603165.1 of Fidelibacterota bacterium. Classification (GTDB taxonomy): domain Bacteria; phylum Fidelibacterota; class UBA2242; order UBA2242; family UBA2242; genus UBA9312. The sequence continues at coordinate 705 of JAUVYH010000174.1, read as the reverse complement.
TTTATTATTCTGATTACGCATCTCATCAAAAGTATTCCACCACGATTCGAAGTGCCCGCAATGAAAACCGTAATCCGTATCATAAAGCATCCATTTCCACCGACCGGTATCAGTTTTCGGACGCCAACATTTGACATTATTCCAGGGCCAGTCAGAATACGCAAAGTAAAGAATCGAGGCTGCATAATCCAAAAAATTTTCAATATCCATTTGAGTTCGGACATATTCATAATTATCTGAAAGACTTATATCATTATTCTCTACAAAATTAATCAAAGACTGATAATGAACCGGATCGCCGTGAATGATAATATCATCCCGTTCAATCATATCAATCTTGTCAGGGTCAACACCATGATGTGAGGCTATATAATGCTCATTAAATTTTTCACGAATATTATGAATGCCCCAAATTTCTCCATTCAACAGGACCATCGCCGGACGATACGCCTGAACATCCACATCAGTAGCTTCAGCTGTCAGGCTTTGCATCATGGCGTCCCGAAAAAATGTATGTCCCCAATCCTGACCGGAATTTCGCAGTACAAAAGCCTGGTATTCATTTATGATTCTGTTGATTTAGCCTAATTATAAGGATAAGATATTGAAAATAATGGAAATAAGCGATCGAATAACCTTGACATTGTGGGCAACAATTGTTATTTTAACCCGTTGTTATTTATAATGATACGTTTATTTCTGTCG
>JAUVYH010000140.1 GCA_030603165.1 Fidelibacterota bacterium | reverse complement strand
CTATAATGATTTTATCAAAACAAATAAAATCAGGTCTGTATGTTTGCTTAAGTTCCTTATCTCGATAAGTAAGTTTCAACTCTTTTTGACTTGAAAAGGGTATCCCTTGATATTCAAATTCAATCTCTAAGCATTCTTGATTCACCCCATTTAATAGAGAATCATTCTGCATTTGTCCCTCATAAAAATACAATTATTAAACGGGGTAAACTGATTCAAGCAACGAAGTCGTCCCTTCGGGAAAAACCACAGCCCATAGTTTTATATACATTGAAACATGCTCCTAAAATAGCATAACTTTCTTCTTTATAAATCAATTCTGTCATCATTCTCTCCTTTTTCGTTCACCCTGTGGAATATATGCCGTAATGTTCTAATAAAAGGGAAAATAATTCATTATTCCACAGGGTAAATTTCGTGTTTTTAGTGGGCTGAACTATTACAGATTACTTTACTTGCACAAACTTTGCAACGATTACCTTAGTGCCGCAACTCCGGAAATTTATCCGTAATTTTGCTCCATTTCCCATTCCATTTACTTCCATTACTTTCCCAACTCCAAATATTTTATGGGATACTATCGAGCCGCGGACGGCGGTTTTTCTTCTCGTTGGCATATCTGTTCCCTGATAAGCAACTTCAGATGTATTCCGTCGTGAATACTGTCTTCGTTTAGAAGCGATAATGCCCTCCCGAAGCGATTTCACCTCAATAAGTTCTTTAGGGATTTCACTCAGGAAAATCGAATCCGGTAAATATTGCATTTCGCCGGCACGGTTGCGCACCTGAGCCGATGATAAAAATATTTTTTCCATCGCTCTCGTCAAACCAACATAAAACAGACGCCGTTCTTCTTCTACAGCCTTTTCGGAATTGTTCCGATCGAGCGGAAATAAGCCCTGATTTAACCCGCAAATGAATACAACGGGAAATTCCAGCCCTTTCGCACTATGCAGCGTCATCAATGATACTGTGTTTTTTTCCTCTTCCCAGACGTCGATATTTGCCAAAAGAGAAACCTTCTCCAGATAGGCTTCCAAATTAGCGTCTTCAACGGTCATGCAGAATTCAGAGATATCATTTAAAAGTTCATCAATATTCGCCAGGCGTTGGATAGATTCTTCCCCGCCCTGTTTTTTAAAGTAAGACCGGAGCCCTAATTCATCAATAATAATCCGGGTCCACTCTTCAAATACAAGTTTTTCTTTCGAATCGTCAACTCTTTTTATCATGTCGATAAATTCCAGGACCGCTTTTTTGGAACGTTGAGAAAGTTCAAGAAAATCCACATGATTTAAGGCTTCCAAAAGAGTTATCTGCTTTTTTACTGCAAACGCATCAATCACGCTCAGCGTCTGTTTACCGATTCCCCTGGGAGGAAAATTCAGGATTCGTCTTAGACTGACATCGTCTTTGGGATTCGAAAGAACGCTGAAATATGCCAGAATATCCTTGATCTCTTTGCGCTCATAAAACTTTAAACCGCCAATAATATTGTACGGAATATCGTTTCTCCTCAGAATTTCTTCAAAGATACGGGTTTGGGCATGGGTACGGTAAAAGATGGCAAAATCTTTAAATGTCCGTTTTTTCTTCAGAATTTCCTGCCGGATATTTGCCGCGATCCTGGCTGCTTCATCATAATCGCTCTCCGCCTCAATTTTTATGAGAAGATCGCCGTCACTCTTTCGTGACCATAGTTCTTTTTTTGCCCGGTTAATGTTATTCGCAACAACCCCGGACGCCGCCTTCAGAATATTGTTGGTTGATCGATAATTCTGTTCAAGTTTGAATACTTTGCATTCCGGGTATTGCACATCAAATTTGAGAATGTTCTCGATATTGGCGCCCCGCCAGCTGTAAATACTCTGGTCATCATCTCCAACAACACACAAATTACGGTGTTTCTTCGCAAGAAGATCGATAAATAAAAATTGGGGTTTGTTTGTATCCTGGTACTCATCAACCAGAATGTACCGGTACCTGCGCCGGTATTTTTCCAAAAGCCCCGGAACTTCATCAAATAATTCTAACGGCAATAATAATAAATCATCGAAATCAACGGCATTGGACCGTTTAAGAGCTTTCTGATAGAGCGGATACAGCTCTTTTACGACATATTCAAAGCGGTTTCCCGGTCTTGGCTTAAAATCCTCAGGACTTGTCAGCCAATTTTTTAAATAGGATATACGCGACAATATATTTTTAGGTAAAAATCCCTCTAAATCAATATTAGAATCACTGATCACCTTCTTAATAAGTTGGCGCTGGTCGCTTTCATCATAGATGGAAAAATATTTTGAGTATCCAAGGTGTTCGATCTCTTTTCTCAGGATCCGGGCGCAAATCGAATGAAATGTCCCGATATGCATGAACCCGGCTTGTTTTCCAACGAACTTTTCAACCCTGACACGCAGCTCCTGGGCGGCTTTATTCGTAAAAGTAACCGCCAAGATATTTTGCGGGGCAACAGCGCCGGATTTTATAAGGAAAGCTATTTTATGAGTTAGTACTTTTGTTTTGCCGCTTCCGGCGCCGGCGAAAATCAATTGCGCGCCATCCAGATACTCCACGGCGCTCTTCTGTTGCGGATTCAAATCACGTAATGGATCCAATATTATTTTCCCTTTTTTGCGTCCCGGGCTACTTTTCGCCGGACACGTTGAAATCGTCTCTTTGCTTTCAGAAAACTGTCGTAATCACTGGTAAAGGAATGTGTCCCATCGCCAACAGCCACCATATAGAGATAATCAGTTTTTGCTGGGCAGGTTGCAGCTATAATGGATTTGATTCCGGGATTATTTATAGGACCCGGTGGAAGCCCTCGTTTTTTATATGTATTATAAGGTGAATCAATATCAAGGTCATTGTTTAACAATCGACGCGGTCCGTCCGGTATGATATATTGGATCGTCGGATCGGACTCAAGCCTCATCCGCTTCCGCAGCCGGTTGACATAAACAGATGCGACAAGCGCACGCTCATTATCGTTCATACACTCCCCTTCTACAATTGACGCCAGGGCAAGAACTTCATGGAGAGACCGATTAGAAGCTCTGATTGCGTTTCTGATCGAATCATCGACCATTTCGTGAAAGCGGTTTACCATCTTTTGAATCACGATCAGAGGATTATCGGAATCATTGAAATCATAGGTATCAGGGAATAAATAGCCTTCCAACGATGGAGATTCAATACCCAGTTGTCTCAGCGCTGTGGTGTCATTCATATAATGCATGAATTCATCGTATTCGAAATTCAACTGTCCGGCAAGCAATCGGGCGATCTGCTTCACCTGATAACCTTCGGGAACCGTAATCCTGACCGAATGCACCTGTGAAGTTGAAAGAGTGCGGATTAAAGAACGATAATGTTTTACTTTCTGAAGATTAAAAAAACCGGCTTTCAGTGATTTATTTTTAAACATCAAATGAGCTGCCAGAATAAAGGATTTGGGATTGCTGATTATTTCCCTCTCTTGCAACTGCTCCGCGATCTGACTCAGATTTCTCCCTTTAGGAATGGTAATCTCGGTATTCTCCTGATAAACGTGAACCGGAATCGACAATATAAAAAATCGCAATGACAAAATGATGACCAAAAGAACAATAGCGACAAATACGTGATTATTTTTCGCCAGTTTAGTCAATAAATCTTTCAATTTTTTGGTTCTTTCTATTTTTTAGTGGGTCGATATACTAAAAATATAAAATCTGATTATCCAATATCCAACACGGAATATCCAATATCCAAGTATTTTTGTCACTATCGCTCCTTTTTCTTTTTCATCTAACCTTTTCTTACTCGTTACAAAGCCCCAGCTTTGTAACGGAAATTTCATCTTTCTAGCATTCCCAAGCTGGGGCTTGGGAATGAGCGTGGTATAGGGGCTTGGGAATGAGCATGGTAAACCGTTCCTGTAAGTTAAACTTCCTTAGATTATTTTCTTTATTCTTTCCTTTATCACTCATCTCTTTTTTCCTTCATCATTGGATATTCCGTGCCTGCCCCGCCTGCCCTATGGAATGCCCTTTCTTTTTATTCCATCAGGGTGAAATCTTCTTTTTCTTTTATTACACTGGGGTTGGATATTGGACATTAACTTACCCATTCAATTCTCAGAAGAACCAATTTTTTATAATGCTGTCGTTGATTATTCATATTATTCATTAGAATGTGATTAAAATCGAAACGGTATCGGAATAAAAGTTAAAATAAAAATTATCAGAGCGATGATCCCAATTGTCTTTTCATATTTGGTTACCGGTTCATATTCATCCATAATCGGTGGATGTTTCATGCGGGTTAGAAAATAGACCAGCGCCGCCCACACCAGCCAATTAATAGAAAATATGCTTAAAAATATTATGACGCCCAGTGAACCCCAGCCGATTTTTTTATACCATTTCCCAAGGAGCGCATAGGCAATATGCCCGCCGTCTAACTGACCGATCGGAAGAAGATTCAACATCGTCACAAGCATTCCGATCCAGGCAGCGAAACCGACCGGATGGAGAATTATATCCATATTATCCGTTAATTGCGGATACATAATCCAGGTAGCGATTTTCATTAATATTGATTCGCCTAACTTTAATCCGATATCGCTGGAATCCATTATAACCGTAGATAATGCCAACCCGATAAAGAGCGCCGGAACCGCAATTAAAAACCCCGCGATCGGACCTGCTGCACCGATCTCGACCAGGGCGCGCCGCTTACGAACCGGCGACCGCATTTTAATAAACGCTCCAAACGTCCCAATAATAGTCGGCGCAGGAATAAAATACGGAAGCGTGGCATCGACTTTATGTTTTTTCGCCAATAGAAAATGACCAAGTTCATGTACTCCGAGAATCAGCATCAGCGTCACAGAAAAGGGTATGCCTCTCACGATCAATAACGGATTCTGCAGCGGATTTACGCCTTCCATCAACGAACCGGCAAACAAGGTCGTAAAGATCGTCATGATAAAAAGCACAAGATTGATTCTCGGTATATTGCCTATAGTTGGCTGAAAACGTATAGTGAAAATGTCCCTGGAATTTTCCTGTTTATGATGAATTTTATAAATTACGCCTTTGGTTTTCCGACGAATATCCTCGACGGTTTGCCCGGGTTTTAAATAGCCCTCGATTACCAGAGCGTCTTTATTTTCAGCGATGCCGGTAACCTGAATCCAGTTGCTTAATAGCACTAAAATCTGTTGTTTCTTATAATCATCCATATTCGATAACATTGGATACCAAGAGGCTAAAATTACGATTCAATCCTATCTAAATCAATCAGAAATCCAACTAAAGTTACTCTGAAATTTTAGCGCTGTACCTAATATTATGTCGAGATGATATAAATATAAGGGGATAGGGGGTATAGGGATATAAGGGGTATAAGATTTCATTTGGTAGAATTTATCTGGTTTCTGATATATAAGAAATCTTATCAATATTTCCCCTATTACCCATATTCCCTTATTTCTCCCGTGCCAAGGAGGGGAAAGAGGGAAGGTTGATTAGAATCTTCATGAAATAAGGCTTTTCCCATCTTAACTTTTCTAAATTACCATTTTTCTTGTTAATGTGTTTTACCATCTTTAAATACTAAATATTGCGCTATAAGGGATTTCCAATTTCTGGGGAACTTCAGGAAATTTAAATTTGCAGAATCTAAATTCATAAAATTTATTTTTTTGTTTTTTGCCGCTTTCCGTAGTATTTTCCGCACCGTATCTTATTGTCCGAATGCCGAATACGGGATACTAAAGGTAAATGAATGATGTCAATCGTAATCGCTATACGCCACAGATGGAATTCCCCGGGAGGGTATCGTGAATTACTGCGTATCGCTATTCCGCTGATCCTCAGCACCAGCGCCTGGTCGATCCAGCACTTTGTTGATAGGATGTTCCTGACCTGGTATTCACCTGAAACAATAGCAGCCGCTATGCCCGCCAGTGTTTTTAACTTTACGATTATGTCTTTGTTCATCGGCACAGCCGGTTATATCAGCACATTTGTTGCTCAGTACCACGGATCAAAACAATTCAGAAACATCGGTCCTATCGTCTGGCAGGGAATTTACATTGCGATCATCGGGGGAATATTTCATTTTCTGTTAATACCATTGGCAAAACCGATATTCGGATTCATCGGTCACGAGATGGAAATTCAGCAGCTGGAAATCATTTATTTCAGAATTCTTTGCTACGGCGCTTTTCCGGCGATCGCCTCTTCGGCGTTTTCCGGATTTTTCAGCGGGCGCGGGAAAACCTGGCCGCTGATGTGGATCAATATCACGGCCACATTGACCAATATCATCTTCGATTATTTCCTGATATTCGGCAACGGCGGCTTTCCGGAACTCGGTATCAAGGGCGCCGCTATTGCTACCGTGCTTTCCGGCTGCGTTACATTTATTATTTATATCCTAATCATTTTCCGGCCGGCTCTCTGCAAACAGTATGGCACTCTCAGCGGTTACAAACTGAATATTCCGCTCTTCAAACGCCTGATCCACTATGGCCTCCCTAACGGAATGCAATTTTTCATCGATATGGCCGGATTTACCGGGTTTTTATTTATCGTCGGCAAACTCGGACGGGATTCCCTCGCTGCTACAAACATCACATTTAATATCAACAACCTGGCATTTATGCCGATGATCGGTTTCGGAGTCGCCGTTTCAGTGCTGGTTGGTCAGTACCTTGGTGATAATAAACCGAAGTTAGCGCAGAAAAGCGCCTATTCCGGCTTTCACATCACGATTTTTTACATGACCGGCATGTCCATTCTGTATCTCAGTTATCCGACCCTTTTTATCAAACCTTTCATGGCCGGTTCCAGCGGCACGGATATGGCGGCTATCCGCGATATTGTCATTGTACTCATTCGATTCGTGGCTATTTACTCGATTTTCGACACCTTCAATATCATCTTCGCGGCAGCCATCAAAGGGGCCGGCGACACCCGCTTTGTAATGCGCATGCTGAGCGTCCTCTCGGTCACGATGCTAGTCATCCCGGCCTACCTGGCGTTGATTGTCTGGAAACAGAGTATCTATGTGGGTTGGATAATCTTCACCATCTATATCATCGCTCTGGGAATCGGATTTTATCTGCGCTTCCTTGGTGGTAAGTGGAAATCCATGCGGGTTATCGAACAGGCGCCGCCGGGACTGCCGTCAATATTTGCCGAGACGCCTACACCGGATTTTTAGGCTATAAAAACTGCTGTCTATTTGAATGTAACCAATGGCTGATCATTGTATTTAAACATTTAATTACTTCCTTTTTCGCTCCCAGCGTATATATTTACGCCAGACCCGAAACCAGATGCGGGCAATGGAATCGATGGCATCACAAAAAGCCGCCATACTGAGATTTCTGAATGATTCTGTCTGACCGAGAAGATTATCCCAATTATCCCGTGTAACATCCTCTTCCCGGATTCCTTCGGGGATAAAGGCATAAGCCATCAGGTAAGAATACTGACACAAGGCACTCATGAAATCCCAGACATTATTATTTCCTCGTCCCCAGCCAACTGTGAATTTACGTTCAGCCAGATGCTGTGCAACCTCTTTCAGAAAGGAATTAGTATAATCCTGTTGAGATTCCTTTATGAACAACGGATAGCCGTAGGGATCATAGAGGAAACGTTCACTAACTTTATCAATCGCGTAAAACTTTTTGATCTCATCGTCCCACAATGCTTCAATCTTTGCGTGAAGGTTCCAGCCTTCGGAAAAACGCCGGCTGTCACAGTGCAACGGCATATGGGCGTCTGCCACATAGTGACTTAGCATAAACAACAACGTAGCCACATGATTATCTGTGGGCGCGATGGGTGATCCCTTGTGCTCGGTTTCCTGCATCTTGAGATTATCAATCACGGCATGGGCAATCGCTTCGCAGCGATCCGGCAGATTGGTCCCGGGATCAATAACAAAAGATTTCTTCTTAAGCGCTGAATTCTTCCCGGACTGATAAAGATGATATGTTCGCGGTAGATATTTGAACTTTTTCGCTGCCTGATCGGAAGGCGTCATTTTAAGAATATGGCTTGAAGCCATATCTTTGATGACGGCATCGGGGTACCAGGCGCCCTGGATCACACCGTCGCGATGATCCATAAACCATTGAATTAAGCCATCGGCATATTTGCGATTAGCAGCCGATAGATCGGCTTCCGCCAGACGCTCAATCGCTTTAAATGCCAACCAGGCGTGAGTGTACTTTTTCATGATGTAAGCCCTTTCTCTTTTGACATTTATTTAACCCCTTCAGGGTTTGAGACTGCTTCTCTTCCTTCTACGGGTTTTACCCGTAGTTACTTTATATTTAATCCTTTCAGGATACTTATCATATATTTCGCTCTCACAAGCCAGACACAATCCCCGTAAGACTCATGAGCCCTTCATTCCTTTTATAACCAAAGACAAATCCCTGCAAGGGGATTAACATGAATAACATCCGGTGAAACCGGTTGACATAAGCAGAGCGCAATCTCACTAACCCTGAAGGGGTTAAATCAATCCAGATATTTTCTTCCGTAATTCCACCATCCTGCCCCGGAAAGTATCGCAGCGATTGCAATCGTCACGTTTATCATCTCCCGGCTGCATTGGAAAGTCAAAATCAATCGCCTTGCCCATGTGGTTTGTGCTGCTTCTGCATTTCTTCCGGTTATTTACCCAGCAGCGGTCAGCGTAATCTTTACAATCTTTTATTTTCTGGGTTTCATAAGCTAATCGTGATGTCTGTCC
>JAUVYH010000125.1 GCA_030603165.1 Fidelibacterota bacterium | reverse complement strand
TAATAAATAAAGGAACGTTCATGGGGACACGAATTAAAATTGATCCGATTACACGATTAGAAGGTCACGGCAAAATTGATATCTTTCTGAACGCCGATGGCGACGTTGAACAAGCCTATTTTCAGGTGCCTGAGTTGCGCGGATTTGAGGAATTCTGTAAAGGTCGTTTGGCTGAGGAAATGGCGAGGATTACTCCCCGGATTTGCGGCGTCTGTCCGACGACGCATCACATGGCGTCCGGAAAGGCGTTGGATGATCTGTACAAGGTTGATCCGCCGCCGCCGGCGAAGAAGATCAGGGAGTTGATCAATTCGGCGTTTATCTTTGAAGATCACGTTCTGCATTTCTTCTACCTCGGCGGACCTGATTTTATTGTCGGACCGAATGCACCCAAAGAACAGCGGAATATATTGGGTGTAATTGGAAAAGTAGGACTGGAAATCGGTAAGCAGGTGATCGGTATTCGGCGTAAAGTCCGTTCGATTATTGAAAAACAGGGTGGGCGCGTAATTCATCCGGTCTGTAATCTGCCCGGCGGCGTTTCTAAAGGCATCACGCCGGAGGATGCGGAACAGTACAAAATAATAGCGGAGGAAGCGGTTAAGTTTGCTCTGTTTAGTCTTCAGACATTTGAAAAGATCGTCTTGCAAAATAAAGAATATCTCGATCTGATTGTTGGCGATATTTACCGGCATGAGACCTATTACATGGGGCTTGTCGATAAGAACAATAGAGTGAATCTATACGATGGTGATATACGGGTAGTAACTCCAACCGGTGAAGAGTTTGCAAAGTTTAAACCCCGCGATTATCTCAAACATATTGAGGAACGTGTCGAGCCGTGGAGTTATACAAAATTCACGTACTTGAAAAATGTTGGCTGGAAGGGTTTTACCGATGGTAAAGACAGCGGCGTTTACCGGGTTGCCCCGCTGGCACGGCTTAATGTAGCCGACGGTATGGCGACGCCGCTTGCCGAGATGGAATATGAGAAGATGTTTGCCGCTTTAGGAGGTAAGCCGGCTCACAACACACTCGCTTATCATTGGGCACGGCTCGTGGAAGTGCTCTATACCGCCGAGCGTTTACGGGAATTGGCAAACGATCCGGAAATTCTCTCTCCTGATATCCGGACTATTCCAACCGAGACACCCGATGAAGGTATCGGAGTGGTCGAAGCGCCGCGCGGAACATTATATCATCATTATAAAACCGATTCCAAGGGTCGAATCACGAATGTGAACCTAATTGTGGCAACTACAAATAATTCTGCTGCGATTTGTATGTCCGTTGAGCGGGCAGCCAGAAAATTGATTAAAAAGGGGAAAGTTTCCGATGGCATTCTGAATATGGTCGAAATGGCATTTAGAGCCTATGATCCCTGTTTTGCCTGTGCGACCCATTCGCTGCCGGGGCAAATGCCCTTGATCGTTTCCATTTTTAACGATCAGAAGGAAGTAATCCAAAAGTTAGTGAGGGATTAACTCATGACAAATAATAGAGCAATCAGTTCACGCAAAATCGAAAGTGAAGCCCTGAAGCAGTTAGAGGATATTTCCGGCGTAAATGTCTATGCCTGTTATCAGTGCGGCAACTGTTCGTCGGCGTGTCCGGCGGTGGAGTTTATGGATATACCGCCTCATCAGGTTATTCGTAAGGTTCAATTGGGATTTATTGATGAACTCATAGAATCGGAGACGCCCTGGATTTGCGCGGCTTGTATTACCTGTACCGTGAAATGTCCACGGGGAGTCGATATTGCCAAAGTCATGGAGGGATTGCGGCAGATTGTTCTGAGAAGAGATTTCGAGCATATTAACATTCGCGAGATTGATAAAAAACTCAGGGAGAAACTTCCCCAGATTGCACTAATCGGTAATTTCAGAAAAACCATCTTATAGCTATAATGGAGGAATAATGCAGGTTTCGTATTATCCTGGCTGTATGCTTAAAACCAACGCAAAAAACTTTGAAACGTCGGCGCTGGCGGTATTAGATCGCCTGGGTGTGACAGCCCGGGAACTCGAAGACTGGTATTGCTGCGGCGTCTGTTTTTCCCAGGCATCTGATAATTTGATGCAGCAGATCGCACCAATCCGAACCCTGGTAAAAACCAAGGAAAGCGGCAATCCACAACTCCTGGCGCTTTGTACAATGTGTTACAATACTTTAAAGCGATCAATTGAGTTTATCAAAGCGGATAAAGATAAATTGGAAACGATTCAAGAATTTATGGATCGTGAAGCCACTCGTTTTTACGGGGATGAAGTGGATGTCATCGATATACTCTCATTAATAAAACAGATTGGATTGGATAAATTAAAGGAAGCCATTGTAAAAAAAGTTGAGGATTTAAAAATTGCATCCTATTATGGTTGCATGCTGCTGCGACCAAAGGAGATTGCCATTGATTCTCCCGATGATCCCAATATTATGGAGGAAATTATAACGGCTTCCGGTTGTGAGAATGTCTATTTCCCCTTTAGAACAGAATGCTGCGGTTCTTATCAGATTGTTAACGAGCCGGATATTGTCACAGATCGTGCTAAGAAGATTGTCGATTCAGCCGTAAAAAATGGCGCCGACCTGATGGTGATGCTGTGCCCGTTGTGCTATTATAATCTCGATGAGGTTCAGACAGAAATTCAGAAAGAGGATAATACATTTCAAACCATCCCAGTACTTTATATTACCCAATTGCTCGCATTATTAATGGGATTAGACCTTGATATACATGATTTCAGTCTTCATAGTGTTGACCCAAGACCCGTATTAAAAATGAAAGGGTTGTTATGAAAAGAATCGGCGTATTTGTCTGCCACTGCGGAATTAATATTGCTGAGACTGTCGATATAGAAGCGGTTGTCAAAGACTTGAAAGATTATCCCGGTGTTGCATATGTCCAGGATTATAAATATATGTGTTCCGATCCCGGACAGAATATGATCAAGGAAAAAATAAAGTCTGAGAAACTGGACGGGATTGTCATAGCTGCCTGTTCACCCACGCTGCATGAGAATACATTTCGGATGACGGTTAAGACGGTGGATATGAATCCCTATAATTGTGAAATTGCCAACATTCGGGAGCAATGCAGTTGGGTTCACAAAGACAAAAATGAAGCCACACCCAAGGCAAAATTGATCATCAAATCCGTTGTTGAGAAAGCATTGCTCGATGAGGAACTTGAACCGGTAAAAGTACCAGTTGTTCGTAAAGCCCTGGTACTCGGTGGCGGAATCGCCGGTATCCAGGCGGCTCTCAGCATTGCCAATAGCGGACATGAAGTCATTCTGGTTGAACGGCAATCATCTATCGGCGGACGGATGGCGCAACTTTCCGAGACTTTTCCAACGCTGGATTGTTCCCAGTGTATTCTGACGCCGAAAATGGTCGATGTGGCTCAACATGAAAAAATACGTTTAATGACTTATTCCGAGCTGGAAGATATTTCCGGTTTTGTTGGTAATTTCAAAGTCAGGATAAGACAAAAAACCAAATATATTGATTGGGACAAGTGCACTGGTTGCGGTCTTTGTATCGAAAAATGCCCTAAAAAAGTTCCTTCGGAATTTGATCAGGAATTAGGAAAACGTAAAGCCGTTTATACGCCTTTTCCCCAGGCAGTGCCGAACAAACCGGTTATCGATCATGAAAACTGCACCTATTTTAAAACCGGAAAGTGTAAACTTTGTAAAATGGTATGTCCTTTTGATGCTGTTGATTTCGATGAAACGGATAAATTTGTCGAGGAAGAAGTTGGCGCTATTGTCGTTGCTACGGGATACGACGTTTACCCTGTCCTGAATATGGATGAATACGGTTCCGGGAAACTGCCGGATGTGATCGACGGCTTGACCTTTGAACGGATTCTGTCCTCGTCGGGACCAACGGGCGGAGAGGTTCGCAGACCATCGGATGGGAAAGTGCCAAAGGAAATTGTGTTTATTAAGTGCGTTGGTTCCCGCGACCCTGAAAATCATTTTCCCTATTGCTCAAAAATTTGCTGTATGTACACAACAAAACACGCAATGCTTTATAAACACCGTGTTCATGACGGACAACCCTATATTTTTTATATGGACGTCCGGGCTGGCGGCAAAGGCTACGAGGAATTTTACCAGCGCGCCCAGGAAGAGGACAATGTTATATTTCTCCGTGGAAAAGTTTCAAAGGTTTACCAGGATGACGATAAGGTCGTTGTTTGCGGAATCGATACTCTTAGTGGGAGCAATATTGAAATCCGCGCCGATATGGTTGTCCTTGCAATGGCAATCCGTCCTTCAAAAGGTGTGGAAGAACTGGCGCAATTGCTGAAAACTGCCATCGATCAGAATGGATTTTTAACGGAAGCTCATCCCAAATTGAGACCGGTGGAATCTTTGAGCGCCGGTATCTACCTGGCGGGATGCGCTCAGGCTCCAAAAGATATTCCGGACACGGTTGCCCAGGCATCGGCGGCTGCATCGATGGTATCAAATCTTTTTGCACAAGAATATTTACTACACGAGCCGATTATCACCGGAGTCGATGAAGATTTATGTTCAGGTTGCGGTCTCTGTATTACTGTTTGTCCCTATGATGCCCGCACACTTAATCGTGAGAAAAGTATTGTGGATGTCAATGAAATTCTCTGTGAAGCATGCGGCGCCTGTGCGGCTGCCTGTCCTTCGGGAGCTGCCCAGCAACGCAATTTTACAGATAAGCAGCTAAGTAATATGATCAAAGCAATTTTAATATAGTGATTTGAAATTTGAAATTGGAAATTCGAAATTGGCTTAAAGAGAATTTGAAAATATGAGGAAGGTTTACGAACTCGATGTATATAAACTGGCTGAAAGACTATCGGATATGATCTGGTCAGATACCAAAAGAATCAATAAATTAGAACCTAAACTGAACGCTTTTATCAACAAAACAAAGTAAACAAAATTTATGATCGGAGTTTATATCAAAATTCAAAATTCAAATATCAGAGGAATTCTATGTTTGAACCAAAAATAGTCGCATTTTTCTGTAAATGGTGTACTTCGGCGGGCGCCGACCTGGCGGGTACATCCCGGATAACTTACAAGCCCAACATTACCGGAATCAGAGTTATGTGCTCAAGCCGGGTCGATCCCGAGCATGTGCTGGATGCCTTTAAAAACGGCGCTGACGGAGTGTTGATCGGTGGCTGCCATCCGGGCGACTGTCATTACCAGACCGGCAACTACCAGACCTTGAAACGAATGAAACTGTTGAAAAAGATGCTGACGGATTTGAATATTAATGAGAATCGCCTGCGGCTGGAATGGATATCAGCCGCCGAGGGTAAACGGTTCGCAGAAGTTGTGGATGATTTCACCGAAGAAGTCCGCAATCTGGGACAAATACAGTATATGCGGTTGTGAAACATTTAATTTTAGGATTGGGCAATGATCTTCTGACCGATGACGGCATCGGCCTCTATATTGCTGAACAACTTCAATCGGAATTGAATGGAGTCGATATTATCTGCTCAGCCGATTCCGGATTTAATCTGCTGGATCATATGTTTGGATATGATGTGGTGATATTGATTGATTCTATCGTGACCGGAAAAGGACCGGTTGGCGAAGTGTATGAATTTTCCACGACAGACTTTACTAATCATATTCCTTTCAGTATCCATTCGACCGATATCTCATCCATTCTGGAATATTCAAAAAAATGTGGGTTTCACGTTCCTGAAAAAGTCTATTTTCTGGCGGTGGAGATTGAAGATAACCAGACTTTTCAAGAAGGATTCTCAACGGCTATTGAAACACGTAAGAAAGATATATTTCAAAATATTAAATCAAGACTACAAACTATTTTAGATAATAATGTTTGGATGGTCAATCCAGGCTGAATTATTTGGAGGAGGCATTATTAATGAGTGAAAAGCAAAAAATGGTCAAAGTTTTTATCATGGGCGAAGCCTACGATGTGCCGGAAGGTTCGACAATCGTCATGGCGATGGAATATGCCGGTTACCAGTTAAAGAGAGGCGTCGGATGCCGGGAAGGTTTTTGCGGCGCCTGTGCGACGGTTTACCGTGAAAAAGGAGATTACAAATTACAAGGCGGACTGGCTTGCCAGACAGTTGTGACAGATGGTATGACCCTGGCGCAAATCCCATTTGTCCCCGCTGAAAAACCAATCTACGATATCAAAAATCTAAAACCCGATATCGATACTATTAAAGCGCTTTTTCCAACGGTGTTTCGTTGTGTAGCGTGTAATACCTGTACCAAAGCCTGTCCACAGGAAATTCAAGTAATGGATTATGTCCAGGCGTTGAAACGCGGCGATATCGCCAGGGCAGCAAACCTCTCGTTTGATTGTATTCGCTGTGGTCTGTGCGCATTACGTTGTCCGTCGGAAATCGTCCAGTACAATGCTGCGACACTTGCCCAGCGTCTCTATGGACGTTATCTGGCGAAGAAAAGCCCGGAACTGGCAGACCGGATAGTTGAGATCGAGGAAGGAAAATACGACAAGGAGTTGGAAGAACTTGAAAAAATGCCCAGGGAAGAATTGTCAAAAAAATATTATGCGAGAGAAATTAAATTGAAATAATTGATTTAAGCAGTGAGTGTTGAGTAGTGAAACAGGAATAGGATTTAAACTAATACTCAATACGCAATAAAAAAGGAGTAGCCATGTACCCGGAATATATGATGAAATCAATTGAAATGGTGGAAAAAACCCGTCCACAACGGCTGGAACTGGCAAAGAAGCACGGGAAGCAGGTATTTCCGCCGATGAACGAAAAGGAACGTGAAATAGTATTAAATCGCTTTCATCCGGATTATAAAAAAGAATCCCGGAGCGAAGTCAGGGTCGGCGTCAATAAAGGTGAACAGCTGACCACGGAAGTTGCTGACCTGTTAGAATCGTATTCAAGAGTCGATCCCGCGATCTTTGATCTGAACAAAGCGGATTACGATACTGATGTACTGGTAATTGGCGCGGGTTCCGCCGGTATGGCAGCCGCAATAACGGCGGGCATTAATGGAAGCGATGTTCTGTTAGTGACCAAATTGCGTATAGGCGATTCGAATTCCATGATGGCTCAGGGCGGTATTCAGGCGGCGGATCAGAAAGATGATTCACCGGTCTTACATTATCTCGATGTCATGGGAGGCGGACACTTTGATAACAAACCCGATCTTGCAAAAGCGTTAGTAAACGACGGTCCGGTTGCCATTAAATGGCTGGAAGAATTGGGTGTAATGTTTGATAAAAATCAAGATGGCTCGATGATGGTAAAACCCGGTGGCGGGACCTGCCGGAGCCGGATGCATTCGACGCGCGATTACACCGGAGCCGGAATTTGCCGGGTGCTGCGGGATGAAGTCTATAATATGCCCGACAAGATTAAATACCTGGAATTTACGTCGATCATCGAACTGATTCTGGACGATAAAGGTCAGGCAGTCGGAGTTATTGCCTATCATCTTGAAACCAGGCAGTACTCGATCATAAAAGCCCGGTCGATTATCATTGCCACCGGTGGATTTGGACGCCTTCATATTCGGGGATTTGAAACGACAAACCACTATGGCGCCACAGCCGATGGTCTGGTAATAGCGTATCGTGCCGGAGCTAATTTGATGTTTATGGATTCAGTTCAGTATCATCCTACCGGAGCCGTATATCCCGAGCAGATATTGGGATTTCTCTGTACGGAGAAAATTCGTACCATGGGAGCTCAACCTGTGAATATTGATGGAGACCTTTTTGTTTATCCACTGGAGCCGAGGGATGTGGAAGCCTCGGCATTTATTCGCGAATGTACTGAAAGAAAGAAAGGTATTAAAACACCAACCGGTAAAGTCGGCATCTGGCTGGATTCACCTTTGGTCGATCAGATAAACGGTGAGGGCGCGATTCAGAAATATTTGCCGGCGATGTTACGGCAGTTTAAACGCTTCGATATTGATATTGTTAAATACCCGATGCTGGTGTTTCCGACGCTCCATTATCAGAACGGCGGTATCGAAATTGACGAAAAAGGAGAATCCGGGATTCCCGGCTTATATGTTGCCGGTGAAGCAGCAGGCGGGATTCACGGCAGAAACCGGCTGATGGGCAATTCCCAACTGGATTTGATCGTTTTCGGCAAACGCAGCGGGTACTGGGCTTCCGAGCGGGCGAAAATTGGCGTCAAAGTTGGAAAACCGACTATGAAGCATGTTTATGATTATGAAAAAGAGGTGAGCGCGCTGGATATTCCGAGGAAAAAGATTGCGCCAATCATTCTGCCTGATTACATTCCCGATCATGTCAAGGTCAAGCAGAAGACGACTGAATATTTCGGGACATTAATATAGACCTGAATTATTCATAGCCACTAGGCGCCAAGACACAAAGTGATGTTTAATATAAAAATAAAGATAAAAAGGCAAGGTATAAATTTTGAGTCATTTCGCATATTTCAATATCTATATTTTATTAATTCTTAGAGTCTTAGTGTCTTAGTGGCAAGATTTATGAATTAAACAGGTAAATATAAATTATGAGAGAATTACAAATAATAAAATTTAATTAATGATGAAGGAGTGAGTGATGAAAGAGATTAATTTAGATTTAAAAAATCTTAATGATGTTTTTCCGGATGATTTTACACCCGAGCAGATTGCCAAAGGCAAGACATTGTTTTTGAAGAAACTTGCTGAAGATTCTCACAGGTTTTACGGTGGAAAAATCCAGACCGCGCCCAAAGCAGGAGTCTTCGGATTCAACTGGTTCAATGTCTGGTACACTCCCGGCGTCTCAAAAATTTCGACCACTATTCGCGATAACAACGACACATCTTTTGAGTTATCAAATAGGGGAAACCTTGTGGGTGTTGTGAGTGACTCAACGCGTGTTCTTGGCGATGGTGATTGCACTCCGCCCGGTGGTTTGGGCGTGATGGAAGGCAAAGCTTTTCTGATGAAATATCTCGGCGGCGTCGATGCAGTTGCCCTTTGCGTAGATAGCTATAATGAAAATGGAGAGCATGATCCGGATAAGATAATTGAATTTGTAAAAATGGTTCAACCCAGTTTTGGTGCAATAAATCTGGAAGATATTTCCCAACCTAATTGCTATAAGGTGTTGGATGTGCTTCGCGAAGAATGTGATATTCCTGTTTGGCATGATGATGCCCAGGGAACCGCATGTGTAACACTAGCGGGATTGATTAATGCTTTGAAACTTGCAAACAAGAATATCGGGGATGTAAAAATTGTTCATTTAGGAGCCGGCGCTTCAAATTCTACTATTGCCCGGGTAAATATTGCTGCCGGAGTTAATCCTGAAAATATGATAATGTTCGATATCAATGGCGCTTTAACAAAAGATAGGAAAGATTTTGAGCAGGATGAAAGATATTATCACCAATGGGATCTCTGCCAAAAAACAAATCCAAAGGGAATTACAGATTTTGCCGAGGCAATGAAAGGCGCCGATGTTCTGATCGCCTTATCAAAACCGGGACCGGATACTGTCAAACCCGAGTGGATCAGCTCAATGGCAGACAAATCAATAGTGTTTACCTGCGCTAACCCTGTGCCGGAAATTTATCCCTATGCCGCAAAAGAAGCCGGAGCATTTATCGCAGCTACCGGTCGCGGTGACTTTCCGAACCAAGTCAATAACTCTCTTGGATTTCCCGGCATTCTTAACCTCGATTCGACAAATTAGCCTCAAAAATGCTAAAATATTGGGAGTCGGCATTCGCAAGTTGTTGTTTTAATTAGTTTGATTTGTCGGAATCGCAGCCGTAGTGCCTGAATATATATTTTATACTTGGTGGGGCGA
>JAUVYH010000196.1 GCA_030603165.1 Fidelibacterota bacterium | reverse complement strand
AAAAATGAGAACTATCACGAATCAAACCAAAACACAAAGGCTTAACCTGATCGTTTTGCCGGAGCTGACCAAGAGGGCAGAATCCGTTTCAAAGCGTATGAAAGTTTCCATTAGCGAAATCGTTCGACGGGCTTTAAGCGAATATCTTGACCGAATAGAGCGGGCAGACCTGGAAAAACAATTATCCGAAGGTTATCAGGCTAACTCGGCTTACTATAGTCAACAGCAAGGGGATTGGAAACATGCCGACCAGATCTAAATATTCCGGCTTAGTAGAACCGCTCAGACGCGGCGACGTTTATCTAGTCAACCTTGATCCGACAGTCGGCTTTGAAATGGGTAAACTCAGACCGGCGGTAATTGTGCAAAACAATATCGGCAATCAATATTCACCGGTGACGATTATTGCGCCAATTTCCAGCGTCAAAGCCATTACCAAACCACTGCCGGTAATGGTATTCCTGAGCAAAGATTCCGCCGGACTGGACGTTGACAGCTACATTGACTGCGGGCAAATCCGAACCGTTGATAAAGCTAACCGCCTGATTCACAAAGTCAGCGAATTGTCGGCTGAAAAGATAGCGGAACTCGACAAGGCAATCAAAATCAGTCTTGCGATTAAATAACAATTCTTGAAATAAAAGCGGGATAGGTTGATCAACTGAACACCGTTTTTCCCTTGAAACAAGTGTTCCCGCTTTCTATCATCGATCTTTGAGCAAATAAACCGGGATTTCGGAATCTTTGCGAAAGTTCGTTCTCGGTAATGCAAAAGATATAATTGAATTCTGTAGATCTCTTTTAGATATCTTTCGCAAAGTTAATAAGCGGATTTAGGGGAATGTTCCCTTACATTGCTTGACATTCCTTTACAATGCTGGTAAATTTTTCCTGCTTTTTGGGGACTTATGATATCGAATTAATTAAAAATTGCTTGAATTAAAGAAAAAATGCCACCGGAAGAACATTACAATAACCAGCCCGTTAATAATCATTCAAGAACCGGATTCCAATTTTTCCGGCTTTTTGTTTTTCTTAATTGTTGTATGACAATTATCATTATCTCTGTATTTGTCTGCTTTCACGACAATGGTAACTTTATATCGATAACACCCTTGATTTTATTTCTTGTTATAAATTGGATTGGATACTCTAAAGTCATCTTTAAAAACATAGGAATTTGGAAATATATTTCAAAAAAACCACACAAAAGAAATGTAACTTAAACCTAAATTGGTCTTCGATTGTCAATTAATTCTCACACACTTTGTTATAGATTTTATTTATCGGACCTGAAATCCGGATTACCTGTCAATGTCCGGATATCAAACGACAGAATTATCCGAACATATATTGATTTTATTCCCGAAACACGTACGGTGGATATCATTACGAACTGCGATCCAAAACAACCGCTAATTCCCTATCCCGACTATTATCATGCAGCGGTTATGATCGATATTTATCTTGCCCAGATCAGCGCTATTGAATCGTTGTATAAATGTCAGATTCCGGATTATGCAAGGTATGTACGGATATTACTCCTTGAATTACATCGAATACTGAGCCATTTTGATTTTTTTATTTCATTGGGTAATAACATCCAATTTCAACGACTTCTTAAAAATGCCTGTGAAGATAGTCAGTGTATAAGATCACTTATTCACAGTATTGAAATTGTACATCCTCTAAATACGTTCTTTAGCATAGGCGGAATATCGACGGATATACCGACCGGATTTATTGAAAATCTCGGGTTTACATTAGCAAAAACTGACAAAAAATTGATTTACTACAAGAAGCAATTGTTAAAAAATGTCGTATTGGTTGATTTGCTTGTAGATGTAGGAATTATTACAGAGAAAGATGCTGAAGATTACGCACTAAGCGGTCCAAATCTGAAAGCATCGTCAGATAAAATTACCACGCAAAAAACCATAACAAATCCTCTTTATAAGGACATTGAAAATCATCCGGTAAAAATCGATTACCGGAAAGGCTCAACCGGTGATTCATGGAGTCGATGCTGGATAAGATATCTTGAAATCGAAAACAGTATCCGGATTATTCGGCAGGTCATGGATATATTAGTGAGAACCGAAATCATTCTGTCAGAGCCTCCAATAATTTCAAGGCGGGAAGTTACGCATGATTTTCGATTTGAAGGCGCGGAAGGCATTATAAGAAGCAATATCGTTAAAAGCGCTCAGGATTTTTGTCTGACCGGTAAACATCATCTGCCCTTCTTGCATGTGATTAAACATCTTCGCTCAATCACAGAAAATTGCCGGCTTCAGTCATTATCAGCGATACTCGCAAGTCTAAATTTGAATTCAGCCAAATATTTTTTATCATGATCGAACAATTATACAACGCGCTATATCAATTTCCGGTCTTTCACTGGCTCCCTGAATTCTTCATCGGAATCCTGGCATTCTGTCTCTATTACATACCGCTTGCCGTAATTTGCCTGCTAATATTTTCAATAATATTCCACTTTCAAAATCGTCAGCTTAATCAAGGTAAAAAACAACGCGCAATATCCATTTATAATATTCAAAATGAGGTTCAACTCTTTTCAAAAACCTATAAAAACTTATTTATTTCGATACGAAACAGACAATTATCAAACATCGAAAAACGAATTTCTTTTTTGTATGCTTTTCTATTTTTAATAAATATATCAACACTGTTGATGATCCCGTTCAATCAGCGGCTTCAAGGATTTCAATCTGATTCAGGAATTCCGATATTTTTAGGTGTTTTTCTTCTCAACATCGCCGGTTTTTTATTCACATATTTATTCACTAATGATGTAAAAGGAACAAACAGCATCTTCAAACACGCCTTTGTTCTTTTTAGTAGTTTTTTAGTTTTTTCAATCGCATTTATATCAATCACACTATCAATCAATTCTTATGATATCCAAAACATCATAAATGATCAATCCGGTTATTTTCTAAGAATCATACCAAAATGGAATGCGTTTTCAATTCCATTCTCGTCAGTGCATGCTATAATCTCCTTTCTATACTGCCTGATAATATTCCAGATATTTAATCAATATGACCGTCCAATACCTATTGATTACAGTAATATTTACAGGAAAAGTCCAAACAGCATTTCTCATATTATACATGAATTCTGGAAATACAGTTTTTTGACGGTTTTATCTACATTTTTAATAATCTCGTTTCTTGGAGGATATTTATCACTTATTCACAATACCGGATTACCCGGTTCTCCTCTCGTAGATTTGGGTTGGTTTCTTTTAAAAATCGGCATATTTTGGGTGATGATTTTTTATGCTAATCGTTCAATCCCCCATTTCACTGAGGATCAGATTCTTTGTCTTACCTATAGATATGCTATTCCAATTCAGTTTATTTCACTTATATTTTTATTGATAATACATAATTTCTTCTAATGGAGCTTACGACACAATTTTGGATATATTTCAGGCAATACTCGTCATTCTAATATTAGCATTAGCGTTAATATGGTTGTTTGCAAAGCTGCAAAGTACGATGATCGTTACTTTTGCATTAATTCATGGTCTGCTGAGTATCATCTATTTTCATTTATCCGGAGAGTTAATCGCTTATATAAATCTTGTTATCACACTATTAATTATCATCGCAATACTTTTTATTGATGTAAAACCGCAAAAAGTATCAATCATTAAAACATTGGTGTTCGCCAAAACGCATGTTTACTATATAATGGCGTCAGTTTTACTCTTTGTAATCGCCGTTACAATATCCGCCGGTACAATTTTCAGCAAAATAATTCCTCTTGAACAAGATCAAATAGTATCTGTAGATAAACAGTTAATAATCGAGCATTCTTGGATTATCCTAATAATTTTATCACTGTATTCCTTAATCACTTTTGTTATGATAAAAGGAGTTGTTAAAAAAGATGATTAATCTCTATTTATATTTAATCTTAGCCATCGGTTTTTTTACGATTGGGATAGTTGGGATTCTTATTCGACGCTCCTGGATACATAAGGTATTATCCATTATGTTCATCAATTCTTCCGCATGTATTATCTTCCTGATTTTTGCAAATATTTATCAATTTGATCCTGAAATCGATCTGTTTGTGTTAATCTTAATAATAATTTCGTTTTTTCAATTTATGGCGTCCCTGATATTTTTCCACAAAAGCGATCCGGTTGAAAATCCAAAACTTAATAATCCGGAGATGTTATGATATTTGTTTTAATTGGAATATTATCACTTCCGACACTGCTTCTTATTTTTCTTAATCTTTTCCCTAACGCCGGGTTAAAGAACAAATGGCTGTTTACCGTTCCAATTTATAGTGTTTCCGCCCTGTCATATATTTTTCTCCTGTCACGCATTATTCAGCCGAATCCGAATTTTTACCGGGAAATAATTTTCAAATGGCTGCCGATCAATACGAGTTATCTCCAATTATGTTTTTCTATTAATAATCAAATTCTGATCTTATTCGCTGCATTTTCAACCATTTTTGCTCTTAAAACACTTTTTAATCATAATGACGGATACAATTTAAGTTCGGATAAATCCCATCTTTCAATGATTCATCAGAACAATATCACGTATGGATTTTTCATATCCGGATTGATTCTGTTATTTTCAAACAGTTTGCTCCTCTTTTTTGTCAGTCAACTCATTTTAAGCGGTGTAATTGTATATCAGCATGTCTATTTCATTTCAAATTCGGACAGACCCTCAAAGAGATCGCTCTATTTTATCTGGTTAATCGTATTCGATTTGTTATTCTTTTTAGCGATTCTATGTATTAATTCAGAGATAAAATCCTTATCTATAACCGACATTCAGAGAGCAATACAGAACGGTGGTTTTTCCTCTAATATTCAAACATTTTCCGGTTTTATTATTATTTTTTCGATAATTGGAAAAACCGCCCAAATTCCATTCCACAAATGGTTTATTGCCGATGCACAATCACAACAATCAACACCCATATCCAATTTCTCGGTTGAGATTATCACTATCTCGATGATACTTCTTCTCAAATTAGAGTCGCTGTTAAGCCCTAATGTGACGTCATTTCTACTGTTTTTCGGATTTCTCTCGTCAATATTAGCAGTGATATCATCGCTCGTCAACACCCAAAAATCTTTAACGCTGAAATATTTACTCATCACCCAGAGTGGGATATTTCTAATCGTTTTTGGGAGTGGGCTGTCATCCGCTTCCCTGGTTTTTATCATCACTTTTGGATTTGCAAACATTCTTCTTATGTTCTGTTCGCAATATTTACAAACAGATAATTCTCTATCGAATTCGGTAAAACCTGTAATGCAGAAAACGCTTACCTGGGTTTTTCTTTTTGCGGTAATTTCAGTCGGTGGAATTCCATTAACCGCTCCATTTATTC
>JAUVYH010000223.1 GCA_030603165.1 Fidelibacterota bacterium | reverse complement strand
ATATTCAGGCACTACGGCTGCGATTCCGACAAATCAAACTAATTAAAACAACAACTTGCGAATGCCGACTCCCAATATTTTAGCATTTTTGAGGCTAATTTGTCGAATCGAGGTTAACTTTTAATCCTTTTTGGTCCACATCCTTTTGAATCCAAACACTATACTGTTATAGGCTTTTAGATTCGAGAAAACCTTCTAAAGACCTGCGGCAATAGTCATACTATGGAAACAAATCGGAAGTAGTCTATGCGGAGTTATGATTTATTTCCGGGTATTGATTGAGTGATTTATTTACTCTTCGATCACGGCGCCTTTTGGCACATCACGACTTGTAGTTACCGATGTTTTTACATTATGGAAATTATTCCCGGAAACTACAATATTATCGCACTGTTTTCCACTAATGCTCAGATATTTCTCTGTACCCGGCAGCGGATTAGCATCGTGTACAAACACATTCGATACATTTATCAGCACCACCGTGGGGGTCTTACTGTTTGGCGTCAGGGTCTTTACACCATCGATTTCCAGATTGTTGACATTCTCAGCCTGCAGGACCGAACCATTTGTGGCATTAACCGTCAGATTATGAAACTCGAGACCGTCAACATTGATACATTCAAATCCCTTTTCAGCATCAATATTAATGTTATTGAAAGTCACATTCTCAATGGACATTTCATCCAACCCCAACAGGAACCCCGCCTGTTTCACCTTATTGGCAGTCACGTTACTGATATGAATATTCCGAAACCGCGGCGTCCGTTCAGAAACCGGTTCGTTTGGAGTTTCATGGTACTCCATATTCAGTTTAATGGCTTCCAGCTGGATATTATTCATTACAATATTGCTAACCCTGATCTCCTCAACGACACCGCCACGTCCTCGCATGGATTTCAGACGAATGCCGCGATCAGTGCCATCAAAGACACAATTTGAAATGGTGACTTTCCGGACATCACCGGACATTTCACTGCCGATAACCACTCCGCCATGTCCATTCAGCATGGTACAATTTGTAATGGTAATATTCTCGGCTGGTCTGGCAATTTTTCGCCCATCTTCATCTCGACCTGATTTCAATGTAATACAATCATCACCGACACTAATGTGACAATTTGAAATATGAACATTGGTACAGGAGCTCGGATTAATCCCATCAGTATTGTAGGATTCAGGTGGACTGCTGATGGTCACGCCGGTAATTGTCACATTGTCACAAAGTTCTGGATTAATGGTCCAAAAAGGCGAATTGATTATGGTGACATCTTTAACGTGAATATTTTTAAAGTCATAAAACTGGATAAAGGATGGGCGTAAAAAATTGTTATTCTTCCACATCCAGGTATCCGGGATGATCGTATCTTTATTCAAATCGCGGTGCATTTTCTGCCATTTCGACTGCGTGCGGACCTCGGCGTATTTACGGTTTTCCTCTCTCAATTTACCATAGAATTCCCACCAGGTTTGCCCCTGTCCATCCAGAGTACCGCGTCCTTCGATTGTAATATTTTCGATCTGATAACCATAAATCAATGGTGATAAATTCATCCCCGTCGTCCCTTCCCAGCGTGATAGAATCATGGGAAGGTAATCATTAAAATCATCGCTGAATTTCAGGGTCGCACCGGCATCAACATACAGGCGGATATTATTCTTGAAATGAATCGGTCCGGTGAGGTATTCACCAGCAGGGAAATAGATCGTACCGCCACCTACGGCTACCGCAGCATCAATTGCCTGGTTGATTGCCACGGTATTTTTGACACTGCCATCGGCGACAGCGCCATAATCCAGGACATTAAAGTATTGTTGAGCTGGTTCTGCATTGGTGATAATTATTGACAAAAAGCCGGCGACAAATATTGCCCCGATTTGCTTACAACTGATTTTTTTCATAATACTTCTCCTGTTCCGGAACGCCTTGAATGGTTTCTAACCGATAAATTTCTACGTCCCATTTCGTATATTTTCTGTTAATATTTAACGATGAATATTTCTTAAGCGAAAGCGTAGCCATGATTGGCACTTCAAGTTCCTCAGGTTTTTTAACGTGGCCCCCCTGAGAAACCGCGACACGCTGCCTATCAGACCTTCAATCACGTCGAATCCATTCGCCCCCGTTAAATAACAACTAAATTTAACTGCATCAACATTGAAAAACAAAAAACTTAAAATTTCTTCACCAAAACTTCAAAGATATACGGTGGTTTTGGTCAGTTATAGCTAATTGTTCAGTTATTAATTAACATTTCTAACCTGATATGTCTGTTTTTCTTTATATTGATTTTTGCAATTTTACTTACATTTTCAAACTTAAATTTTACTCGTTTATTATCTAATAAAATCTTTGCAGGTCTCTTTTTGCATTTAATTTCAATTGTAGATTTAGTCATCAAAGATTTTGAGGTAAAGATAATTTTATCGGGCTGATGAATTAATGTCATTGGTTTTTCTATATCATTTTCAAAATAATCAATATAATCAAACGTTGTCTGATCATTGACTTCTCCAGGAAATAGATGAATCACAATTTCTTCATCTCCGTTTAAATCTCTTTCCCAAACTTTGGAATTACCACGATAGATTTGTCCTGTAATGTAAATCGAATTTTCTTTTATGAATATCGGTATCGTTTCAAGCGGGACTTCATGCAAAAACGTTACAGGTCCGGTGTATTCATTCATTTGATCGTAAAAATCATACCACTTCCCTTTCGGTAAATAAATCTCTCTGTTATTCGTTTTGGAAAAAATAGGCGCTACCAAAAAAGCATTCCCAAAGAGATATTCATCCCAAATATGATACGTATTTTCGTCATCCGGGAATACGTATGCCAGTGGTTTCATTAGAACACCATTCTTGTAAGACGTGTTAGCGAACGAATAAATATAGGGCAATAACTGCATCCTTAATTCGCACGCATGTCTAAACACATTCTGCAACCTCTCTGAATATTCCCAGGGCGGACGATCTTCACCCGAACCGCCGGAGCCATCTATCTTAATCTCGAACATCCCGTTCCAGGCGCCCCATTGCAGCCATCGGATATATAATTCTTCTTCTATCCGCCCTGGCCCTAAATAGCCGCCTGTATCTGTGCCCCAAATTGGAAAACCTAAAAAACCACATCGCATTGCATTTGCTTGATTCCCTGCCATGCCAAGCCAATTCGACCTGCTGTCGCCGCCCCAAACTGCGCTCAAAAACGGCTGGCATCGGTGGAAGGCGGCACGGGCAAAATTAAAATGATCTTTACCATGGGCTCTTGATAGGATATCGTGGATGACTTTGGAGAAGAGGTACACGTATTTGTTTCTCGTTTCCGATTCCTGAACGGGCTGATGCCAATGTGCAGTGTGCGGAAAATTTTCATCAGCCCGGTCCATTTTATGACCCTTCACCCCAACGGAATATTGATAGTTATTCAAACGGTTCTCAAATTCCCGGAGCGCCTCGGGATGGGTTAAATCGATGTAACCTTTATAATTGGGTAATAAACCGGGAAAATCCCGATCCGAAAAAGTTAAAGAACCAACCCACGTCATAAATTGTAGGCTATACTTTTTATTAATTGTTTTAATCCATTTTTCGGGCTCGGAAAATTTTTCATTGAAATCCATTTTTGACCATTGATTGGCGCCATGACTATAAGGACGGTCAACCCAGCAACCCGTTAATGGAATTTGAAGCTCTGTGAATTTTTGAATATCATCTAATATTTCATCTTTTCCACCGTTATTTTGATCCCGCCAAAATATAGGCCCACAAGCCCAGATCGGGACGTATTTGGGTTTACCAATGACTCTAAAATATTCTTTATGGATAATATTGCCTGTTTTGCCATAAAATATATACCAATCTAACGAACCCGTTTGATGGTAAATTTGTGTCATTCCGTTAATCGCAAATTGATAACGACCTTTGGCAAACGTATCGAAAAAACTGCCGTAACCTGAGCTGCTAATGTAAAAGGCTGAATAAGCCGATGCATAATTTTCTGCATAATCCCGACTACCATTGCCATACACTTCCACGTCAACAACATTACCCCGTAAATCCGGATTTTTTGAATTATCGGGATATAATTTTTCAATTAACCCAAAGTAATGCTCATCTAAATCTTTCATTTTTATGGTAACATGACGAATGTCTTCAGAATTTGCATAGAAATGAAATGTATTGTTGGATTGAGATATGGTTACTATCAC
>JAUVYH010000086.1 GCA_030603165.1 Fidelibacterota bacterium | reverse complement strand
CATTCCGTTATTCGAAAAGACCTACAGTTTCCAGGACATGCTCTATGATTCCTGTTCGAGTAATAAGGGGAAAATATATGCTGATACCAGCGATTCCGGGATGATATATTTTGCCGCCGATACTATCGGAAAGATAATATCTGTCTCGGGTGAATATTGGAGAATTCCATCCTTAACAATAACAAAACAGATTGACTTAGATCAGGCAATTAATGCCAGAGTCAACAGGCTTGTACCGGTTTATAAAACAGCTGTTTCCAGAGCAGTCTCTACAAAAAACAATTGGGTTATTGCCGGTGTTTTAGATTCAGACAGCAGTGCAACAGCAAATACAGCCACAATTTCAGCCACGCTTTCGGATACCTTGTGCAACCATCTGGCAATTGAAATTGTCGCCCGGAATTTTAAAAATTTATCGGATTTATCTACTGACATCCTTTGGTTTGATACATTGCGTATTGCCGCTGGCGATTCCGCAGGCAGTGTCAGTTTTCCTTTTGATAACGATTCGCTATTCAGCAAGGACCGGACAAACTTTATTGATTCACTGGAATTTGGACTCTCGGTCATCATTAAAGATACCCTGAGAGAAACTCTAAGTCAGAATCTGAACATCAAAATAGCAGTCAGTGATCTCTACCTCGATTCCTTTGATGGCAGGGTAAATGCCTCCGGTTATCTCACCGGGCAGGAAATTTCCAAGAGTCCGTCCGGGGCAGACAGCATTCGATTTGAAGAAGCCATGGCGAGTTTTTATATGAGTAATATCGGGAATTTCGATTCGGTTGAATTCTCGATTATCAGTAAAAATCGTTATGTGCCGGATGTTTCGGTGGATTCTATTTTTATTATAAAAGATGATCCGAAAGCTGATCCGGATACGATGGATATAGACATTTCCCGGGTCATGGCGAATCTTCCGGACAGCATTGCGTTTCATATAGAAGCCGCGCTGCCGGTTAGACATTACATCAGCAGCGGAGCGAGCATTTCCGAAAAATTGACCATTGCCTACGGGCTGTCCGCACCGTTGAAATTCACGTTGCCACCCAAAATGAATCTGACTTCAAATAATCCCACCATGTTTTTTATCGAAGACAGTATGACGCGGGCAAATTTGAGCAAATCGCAGAACGGCGCCCAATTTGACGTGACAGTCACAAACCGGACGCCGTTTCAAGGCTCTATTATTCTGCTCATAGCAAACAGGAACATATTCCCCATGGATTCCATTCAATCCACCTGGCATGCGAATTATGAATATATCAATGATACGCTTTACTATATTGATACGGATACTCAAATAGTGAAGATCGACACGCTGGCGGAGATTGATATTCCACCCGCCACCATGCAGGGAGAAACAATCGTGAGTCCCGGGCGAGATGATCGGTATTATACGGCTGATTCCAGCGCAGTTTCGTTAATTGCGGACACCTGCTATTTTCTGCCGGCATTTCAATTTGTCAATCCCGATGCAAATCAGGTTTTTCTAAAAACCGATTACTCGATTGATCTGAAAACATATTTGAACCTATTATTTGATCCATCGGTATTGAACCAAAGCGACACTACAGGTATACCCGGATAGTATATGAAAATGACTTTTTCAAATATGTGGAGAGAGCATCGATACCTCACAAAGGTTGCGATAGTGCTTGCTATTATCGCAACCTCACTATCCGGCCAGAACCTGTCACACCCAAGGGCTGTGGCGATGGGCGGCGCTTTTACGGCAATTTCCGAAGGAGTTTTCAGTGTCAGCAGCAATCCGGCTAACCTGGCATTTCCGTCGAAGTATAAATCCTATTTTTATCTGGGTGGAATCGATTGGCAGATGACCAATAATTTCTATTCTCTGCTCACGACCTCGAAATACGGTGGGAAAGACCTGACTGCCGAAAACGGGAAACTTCAGCGGGAATTCCTTGCTGATTTACCCGATACCGGCTGGCGTACTAATTACAGTATTCACATTCCTCTGCCGATTATAAACTTTTCCGTTGGAAATAAAGCGTTTACAACGAACATACTTTACATATCGGATTATTACATTTCCAAACCGGCGCTGGATGTGATTTTCGGAAACTGGGAAAAGGGGGTAAAATACGAGACTGATCTACGTATAGACGCCATGACGGCGATTGAATATGCCTATTCAATGGGAATTCCTTATGAAAACCTGGCGGTTGGATTTTCTTTGAAATATATCCAGGGTTTGGGTTATTACGGATTAGACCCCCAAAAAAGTACCGGGTTTATTAAAGTGGACACAGCATCATTCGTGCTAACCGGTGAGGGTGATTACCTGTTCCGGCAATCCGGAGCGGGAAAAGGTATTGGTCTTGATCTTGGTGTCACTTATCGCGATGAAAGCGGCTTGAATATAGGATTCAGCGTTCAAAATATTGCCGCTGTGATCAAGTGGAACAAACCGACTCTTTTTTCAATCGGTAAGGAAACCTCAATACTGGAATTTATGGGTAAGCATGTAAAGAACGGGTTTATAAAAAACAAGAATCTTGATCTGCCCTTTGAAGGTGAATCTTTTCATTACCGGTTTGCATTTAACAATGTTGCCGCTACTGAGTTGTTCGAAGGGGACAGTGCTTATAGTGAATTCTTTTACAGCAGTCGTGATACAACTAAGGATGATTCCAGTACATTTACCACCAAACTGCCCCTGGTTTTACGCTTTGGAATGGCCAAACAGGTGAGCGATGATCTACTGCTGGCGCTGGATTTTTCCACAAGCTTTAGCGATCGCTTCAACTATCATAAAGGTTGGCGTTGCTCCATGGGAGTTGAATATACGTATCTGCCCAAAATACCTTTGCGTTTCGGACTTGCTATTGGTGATATCAGCGGATGGGAAGTAAATATGGGCAGCGGTTTTCATCTTGGTTTTGCTCATCTGGACTGGGCTATCGGATTTCATCGGGGCATCTGGCTGCATACCTCAAAGGGGATTCACTTCTCATTGTGCTCATATTTTACCACACATAACGTCGAAGTCTATTCAATTAAGTAATCTTTATAAGGAGACACTATGAAAAAAGGAGTAGATATGAAAAATATTTTAATTTCTATTTTCGTTATCTTATTTTTGTTTTGTTGTAGTAATGATAATGATAAGATAAGTTTAGAGGAAGTGTATAATTTCGCTGATACTTACTGGAGCATTAAAGATTTGTATATCAATGGTAAAACAAATTATCGTACTGGTCTTTCGGATGGGGCTCATTGTATTTGGATTGAATATAATGGAGAAAATTATATTGCTCATGAGGATACTCTAACTAAGTATATAATTGATTGGCAGACTCTTCTACTAAATGGAGAAATTGAACCTTTGCGTACATACGATTTTTATGAATATATTGGTAAATATCATCAGCTTTCGGGTGGATGGGATGATTTTGCAGAATACAATACCGATCCAGATACAATTTGTATGACTCCCCATCGCTCAGAGTATTTAGAATTGAGATTAAAATATAATGAAAGTAGAAAAGGGCTATTTTAATTTCGCTAATATTTAGTGGCATCTAACATTTCTCACTTGAAAATAGAATTGATGTTATCTTAATGTTCAATAAATTAGTATAACAATGTGTAAAAATTTTAGCGATTATATATTATTTAGAGTTTATGAAAATTGATTCTACTGTGAAGAATAGAAACATAGAAACATTAGCCATTAACCTGTCCCGATATTTTGGGAACTTTAGTCGGTTGTTGATGATACACTACTATCGATTGATAATATTCCCGAATAAATTCCTCAAAGAGACAGGCGGATATTTTGTGTACTTTTTATACCGCCCGATGAATCGGGTGGTTAATATTTGTATTTCAAATTGTACGATTCGTATGAACAGAGTAATTCCCGGCTTTAATGAAGTGAGAAATGTTATTAGTTATTTCCGTGTTTTTAGTGTGTTTAGTGGGCTGAATTATCTTGTATAGGAATTTAATTCTTCAAAAGGTAATATTTAATGTCTTCATTTAAAATTTACTTAAACAAGAGATTAGTCGTTTTATCTGTTCTTATTATTTGTATTTGGTGGATTTTAAGTTGCACCTACGAACCGCTTCAGCCTCCGAAGATGCCCAAATTTTATCAAACAATTAATTTACCTCTTGTTGATGTTTGCTTACCCCTTAGTGACATGAGAAATCCGGAGAATAATATCGATACAGCAAACAAATTATTACAATTCGAATTTACAGGTGAACTCGATACCGCCACACTTACAAAAAGTATCTTTACCATTCCGACTGGTGTTCCTGTTACCATCGAGCAGAAATTTCCAGACATGAGGGGATATAATAAACCACGGACGATTCCATTTGGGAAAACGATTCGACTCTCTGATATACTACCGTTCAATACGAGTAAGGACACTACTTTTGAATTTGTTCCCCGCATGCCGCTTGATAAAGAAACACGGGATGAGATTTTCGACAAATATGGCATCCCATCTTTATTTGACTCTGTGGAATATATGACAGTGGGATCAGGCACTTTCAAAACCACTATAAAAAACAAGCTGCTTATGGATCTAGATTCGGTACATATTCAGATGAGCAATGTGAACGGAAATATTATCGCTGATACCCTTTTTATAAAAATTAAGCACAACGAATTTCCCAACTATTCGAAGCCTCTGACCGGTGTAGATATCGAAGATTCGGTGAAAGTAGTTCTCAGCGCCTGGCTCCATGGAACTGACGAACCGTTGACGATTCCCGCCGGTTCCGATCCCTATATGACTATTGATGTTAGCGTTTCGATAGATGATATCGAGAGTTTTACAGGAGATCCCGCAGTGATCGATACCATCATAAGTAAGCCGTTACCGTCATCGAATATCACTATTATTCATGGTATTTTTGGAGAAACAGCGACCGATCCGCTAAATACCAATTTAATACAATGGGATATTGTTAACGAAACTCCACTGAACATGCGGATGCAGATCAGTTTACTCAATTTTTACGATGAAGATGGTGCCATTACCATAGATGAAACTCTAAGTAGCGGGGATTCCGTCACAAATTTCGAACGCCTGGATTTGGACACGTTCAGGAATCTGGACAAGACCACCGTAGTTGAAGAATTTTCGGTACTTAGTTATATTGAGTTGTTACCCGATGAAGGAAGCACTCTTACGACTATATTCCTTGACTCTGAGGGCGGCTCATTAAATGGAAATATCAAGATATCTAGCTTGAATTTTAAAGAAATTGAAGGATACTTCCATGATGTCTCTATCCCCATTTCACCAATGACTATTCAGGATATACCCACCGGATTTGGTGATGTGGTTTTCGATAGCGTTTGGCTTGAGTTGTATTTATTCAATGAGTTTCAGGCCTCAATAAAACTGATTCTTGATATTAGTGGTTTTCGTGTAGATTTACCCCCTAAAGATACCTCCTATACTGTAAATATTGAGGGGCCAACAGAATCAAATGACAGCGGTTATTGCGAGCCTGCAATCAATATTGCTCCAATATTTAACATGATGCCCGATTCAATTGTCGTTTCGGGTGAGGCTTCCATTCAGGGAAGTAAAAAAACTCGACTGGTAGTCGGGCAATCATTATGGGGGAATTTTGGGGTTGTTGTACCTTTTCGAATGAAAATTAATGAAATGACTTTTATTCCGGTAAAATCAAATGAATTATCTCCAATGGACGAAACAACCCGACAACGTATCCGGGAGGGACTTATTGAAAGTGGAATAACATATAAGGTCATAAATGATTTTCCCCTCTCCGGTAAAGTGGATTTGTTGATGTCAAATTTTGATTATTTCCCGTTATCGCCGGATAGTGTTGATTCGTCGATATATCAATGGAATGATACTTACGATACTCTTTATACAAATACAGATACCGGGATAGTAAGTATCATTATTGATACATTAGTTACAATTGAGTTGCCGACGCGTGATTATGATAATGAGGGTAAATTAAAGGAATTTAATGGAAATTCTGTCATAGATTCAACAATGCTGGAAAAAATTATAGGAGACGAGAAACACTATATACGTCCGCGTATCCATTTAGACAGTACCAGGAGTTATGTATCCATCCAATATAATGATGAAATAGATATTGTTGCTATTCTCAGTTTGACGATGGAAGCCGGAGCCTTTTTTGGGAACGGCGATGCAGAGCAAGATACATTACCATCTGATAGTTCGTTGAAAAAACCAATTATCATGAGAGATGCTGATAAACCTGATCTCTTATATATTAACAAGAACACAGATGAATTTGGTTTGAAGATCGGGAAATCGAGTAAAGAGAATGTTTTAAAATAAGGATAATTGAAAGATAGGTATTGTAAAATCTTTTTATAGTATAAAATTTGAAAACTTTTAGAAATATCAGATTGCTTACTCTTATTTTAATTTTAATGTCTGCGAGTTTTGCTCAAACCCGCCGGGATCCACGGGGAATGGCATTGGCAGGCGCCTACGGCGTGATGGCGCGTGGGTTGTTCACGGTAGATTACAATCCAGCCAACTTGGCTATTCAAGACAAATACAATTCCTACCGTTTAATGGGTGGTATCAGTACCAGTTTTTCAAATAATTTCATTTCCCTGCAGAATTATAATGAATATAACGGTAAGAATCTGGAAGCCGATGGCGGAAAATTGAAACAGCAATTTATGAGCGAAATTCCCTCAGACGGCTGGCGGATATTCACCGATTTACATGTTCCAATACCATATTTAAATTTCTCACGCGCCAACAAAGCCTTTACATCGGACCTGATCATGATCGGCGATATTGGTCTTCCTAAAGGATTGGTGCAATTTATTTTCAATGGTAATCCTATAGGAAAAGAACTGAATATGAAATTTCAGGAAGAATTTCTCCTGATGAATCAATTGGCATATTCGTTTGCTTTTCCGGTCAGTGATTTCTTTGTGGGATTTACCTTTAAATACCTGCAGGGGATCAGCTATCTGGGACTAAACCCCGATTCATCTCATGGTTCAATTGTAACCTACTTCGAGCCCGGAAAGAATTACATTACAGGCGAGGGATATTATCTTTTTCAGCAATCCATCGGCGGGCGCGGTTTCGGGATGGATTTTGGAATAACGTCGAAGGAAATCAAGGGGTATCAATTCGGTTTTTCCGTGACAAATATCTTTGGGAGGATCAACTGGAATAAAAGCACTCTTATTTCCAGGATAATGGGCGACAAAGGATTTTTTTGGGACGGCGATCATTATGTGTATCAATTTCAGGTGAACGAAGCCCGCTTTGATAAGTTTTTCGGAAAGAGCGACTTCGATGATATTTTCCCGGGGAGTGGAGAAACCGTGCAAGATTCAGCGGAATTCGTAATGCGTTATCCCAGCCTGGCGCGTTTCAGTGTGTCCAAATGGCTGGAGGACGGTATCCAGATTAGTACGGATTTTGTCGTAGGATTCGAAGATCGCCTGTATTCATTCGGAGCCTGGAAGTGGTGCACCGGTGTGGAATTTACCCGCTCTCCAAAGCTGCCCATCCGGGTAGGCGTTTCATTTGGCGGAAAAGATCATCGGCAGTTATCATTTGGCAGCGGATATCATGCCGGGTTCATTCACCTTGATTGGGCGCTGGGATTAAATCACGGATTGTGGTTTACAACTGCTAAGGGGATTGATTTTTCCCTGGTGGTATATACAACCGGTAAACGAAAAGATTTTAAGAAAAACGAATAGTTATTTGGCTGCGGACGTATGAGTCTCAACGCAGAGCCAGGAGACAAAGTGAAAAAATAGCGCTTGACAAGCCCGGAATTAAAGATTAATTTGATACTGAAAAGAAGACTAATCGAAATGTTAGAAAAAGAGCGAAACTACTTTGATGAACACCGCGACGAGTGGCTGAAGCAACATCCCGGTGAGTTCGTACTTATTAAAGGTGATAAACTCATCGGCGTTTTCAGCAACCAGGCAGAAGCCTTATCTGAAGGTGCGCGTTGTTTCGGAACAGATTCCTTCCTGGTACGACAGGTGGAAGAATCGGAACAGCTTGTTTATATTCCCGCGCTAACACTTGGAATTCTTCGTGCCAATTCTACACACCCAGCTTAATGCACAGGTCCATGTAATGGATTGGAAATAAACATAGGTAAATAATATGAGATTAATGAACTATTTTATTTTAATAGGTATTGTTTTTTTTACAATAAGCTGTGAGAAAAATCCCGTAAATAATGATAATTCAAATTCTTCTGATGAGGAACGTATTTTGTTCATCAGAAATGTAAAGATTGAACTTAGTCAAATCTGTACTATGAAACCGGAAGGCTCCGATATAAAAGTGATTTATGAAACGGAACTAAGTTATACCAATAAAGGTATTCAATATGCAATCTGGTCTCCTGATAAATCTAAAATATTATTCGAGGGTGGACCACGAGTATCTTTAGAGCAAAGTCCCATTTGGATTTTAGATGCTACGGAAGGCGAAATACTATATCAATTAACAAATGATGGCGGTGGTAGCGTTTGGTCACCTGATGGGAAATATATTATTTTTGCGAACAGAACGGGTTTTTGGTCTTTAATTAATGACCTTTATCGAATTGAAAGTGACGGTGATAACAAAGAATTATTCTTTCATCGAGACAGTTTAAGTATATGGCCATGGGATTGGTCAAGTGATGGGAAAAGATTACTTGTCGGAACTATCCACTGGTATATGAATAGCGATAATAAACTAAGTTCCAGTTCTGTAAACACTGGTATATTTGATATAGAATCAAAAAGTATTCATTATATTTTTCATAATGGCATGAATATCAAATGGGCGAAATGGACAGCAAATCAGAATGAAATAATATATGTATTCGGATCACATACTCAGAAATATGATATATATTTATTAAACCTGGAAGATAGTACGCTTGTAAATTTAACTAATTCTTTAGATTTAGGACATTATAATAATGTTACCTTATCACCTGACAATGAAAAAATAGCCTTTTCAAAAGAAAACTCAAGTTTGAGTGGTGAATTCAAAAGCACATGCGATATATTCTTATTTGATTTAGCAGCCGATACCTGTATTAATCTTACCGGTATCTATTCAGATAGCATTTCTTGTAAAGTAATGGATTGGAAATAAAGACAAGGTGTTAGAATGAATAAAGTGAAAAATTTAATTTTAATTAGTATAATTTTTTTAACAATAAGCTGTGAAAAAAATCCCGTAAATAATGATAATTCAAATTCTTCTGATGAGGAACGTATTTTGTTCATCAGAAATGTAAAGAATGAACTTTGTCAAATATGTACGATGAAGCCGGATGGTTCTGATCTAAAAATTATTTCTGAAGCTGAATTTGGATATTACAACATTGGCTACATAGATGCCCGATGGTCACCGGATAAATCAAAAATTGTCGTCGTTGGAGGGCCAGAAAGCCATCCTGACATTTTTCCCTTATGGCTTATGGATATGGATGGTAATTTTTGTCAGAAATTAGCAAACAATGGAATGGATCCAGTCTGGCTAAATGAAAACAAAATTATTTATCATAAGCCAAGAGGGTATTCTATTGCCACAAGCCAGGATATTTTTCTTATAAATATTCAAAAAAATATTGAGCAAAAGGTTTACCATCAAACAGATACTTTATCAATAAGAATATTTTACTATAACCCTGCTGAGAAGTGTTTTATTGGTTATTTATATGATAAATCGTTAAACATCGAAAATTACCATATAATAGCTAAATTTAAAATTGAAGATATAAATTGCTACAAAATTTTATATGATGATGATACATATCTAGGTGTTAAACCGAAATTATCACCGGATGAAGAAAGAATAAATTTTGCTCAGGGCATTTATCGTAAGAATGATATTTATTCGTTAGAATTAGAAACAAACACCATAGTCAACATAACCAATAACCTTGGAGAATATAGAAGTATATCATGGTCACCTGATGGTAAAAAAATTGCCTTTTCAAAAAGAAATTCAAGTTTGGAAGGTGAATTCAAACACACTAATGATATTTTTTTATTTGATTTAGATGCCGATACCTGTATTAATCTTACCGGTAGCTATTCAGATAGCATTTCTTGTAAAGTAATGGATTGGAAATAAAGACAAGGTGTTAGAATGAATAAAGTAAAAAATTTAATTTTAATTAGTATAATTTTTTTAGCAATAAGCTGTGAAAAAAATCCCGTTGATAATGATGACTCAAAACCTCCGGATGAAGAACGTATCTTATTTATCAGAAATGTTAAGAATGAACTTAGTCAAATATGTACGATGAAGCCGGACGGTTCCGATATTACAATACTTTATGAAACACTGCATAGCTACACAAACAAAGGTATTCAATATGCAATTTGGTCTCCGGATAAATCTAAAATTTTATTTGAGGGTGGTCCACGACCATCCCTAGAGCAAAGTCCCATTTGGATTTTAGATGCTACAGAGGGCGTAGTATTATATCAATTAACAAGTGATGGCGGTGGTAGCATTTGGTCAACTGATGGAAAACAAATCGTTTTTGCAAAACGAACTGGATATGGATCAATAATTGATGATATTTATCGTATTGAAAGTGACGGCAGTAACGAAGAATTGTTGTTTCATCAAGATAGTCTAGATATCTATGCAACTGATTGGTCAAATGATGGGAAAGAATTATTAGTAAGCACGCGTCGTTATTATTACAATTCCGATAATAAACTGAGTGTCGGTCGTACAAAAATTGGTGTATTAGATGTTAAGACTAAAAATATCCAATATATTGTTGAAAGTGACATGCAAAACACAGGTGCAAAATGGTCGGCAAATCAGAGTGAAATAATATATATTTCCGGATTATATACAAAGAAATATGATATCTATTTATTAAACCTGGAAAATAGTGTTCTTGAAAATTTAACTGATTCTTTGGACTATTATAGCAATGTAATCTGGGCGCCTGACAATGAAAAGATTGCATTTACAAAACGAAATACAAGTTTATCGGGTGAATTCTATGATTGTAAAGATATTTTTATCATGGATATTAATTCAAAATTAGTTATTAATATAACTAATACCGCTTCAGATAGCATTTCTTGTAAAGTAATGGATTGGAAGTAAACGTTTTAGAAAGGAGGTAAAAAATAAAAACATTTTCTTGTGAAACTATCTTTTAACCAACAAAAACTTATGGAGGTGTACAATGATTAAAAAACTCATTTCACTCGTATTAACGTTACTTTTAAGTTCTGTTTTTCTTTTCTCTCAATCCAAATATTCGGTCATAGATACTTTAATTGATGGACATTCTGTTCAAATGAAAATGAACAACAAAACCGGGGCGATACATCGCATTTACGGATTGAGAAATTTTGCAGAAAAGAACGAGAAAATTACAGAGCAAAATATTATAAGTCTGAGCGCTAAGTTTTTACAGAACAATAAAAAATTATTAAGGGTTGTCCCACAAGATTTACAGTTAATGAGATCGGAAAAGCGAAAAAATAGATGGCATCTGAGTTACCGGCAATACTATAAGAATGTACCGGTCTATCACTCATATTTGGGATATACGGTTTATGAAGATGGCAATATTTTATCCCTTGGTTCCGACATTCATCCTGATATTTCAATGGATATTAATCCTTCAATTACAGAGTCACAAGCGCTTCAAATAGCCAAAGAAAAATTTAAAGAACTCAGTAAGATCGAAATTCCGAATATCAGAAAATCGCCTGAGCTTACAATTCTTCCGGTAGAGAATGATAATGGATACGCCTATTATTTAGTTTACAATATTGAATTGGATTTTATAGATTCAACCCACGTTTTCAGTCAATCCTACTTCATTGATGCCCATAGCGGTCAAATTATCAACGAGTATTCCAATATAAGAAACGCCAGTATTTACGGTACAGTTAAGTTAAAATATTACCCTGAGCATTATGATGACACTCCGGTAGAAGATGGCGGCTGGGAAGGCGGCCAGGTTAATCTTTATAATGTTTTGGGACAATTGGTCGGAACACGAACAACAAATTCTTCCGGTTATTATAATTTTTTTAATATTTCCTATGGTTATTATACTTTAAAATCCAATTTTACCAGTACAAGCCTATCAAATCCATATGTAAATATTTATAATATGGAGAATCAAGTTCATGAGGTAGGTGTTTATCCGGGAGTACACAATTGGGGATGGGTTGGTGATGAGACTAATGTATTTTATCATGCGGATTGGATACATAATTTTTATAAAAGTTCTCCTTTTTATTATAATGGAATGGATTATCAAATGGATGTATATTTATATGGTTTATATAAGGATGGGAATTATTATGAAGATTATTTAAACGGCTGGGCGGATGGTTACAGTATTGGATTTGGAAGCTATGATATTGACAATGACGGTACTCCAGAAGAATGGGCACGCTCGAGTGATGTTGTATATCATGAGTATACGCATAATACTAATTATCATCTTTATGGGTATCGATGGATTGGATATGATAAAGTTAAGGAAGGTCGGGCGATGGATGAAGGCTTTGCAGATTATTTTGCGTGTTCAATAAATGATCATCACATACAAGGAGAATCTGTTAAAGTAAATCGAAATTTAGATAATACCAAAACAATGGACGATTATCATGGCGATGAGCCCAATGAGTATTACTATCCTGGAGTTCAATATGATAATTCATTGATTATAAGCGGCGCATGCTGGGATGTACGGGAAAATGAACAGATCGGTGCGGCTTTGGCAAATGAACTCATCTTTGATGCGCTTGCATATGACCCACATGCTTTTTATTTCGCCAACTTTTTGGATAATTTACTCTTGGCGGATGACGATCCTTCCCATGGTGGAGACAATATTATTTCAAACGGAACTCCACATATTGATGCAATTCTCTATGCTTTTGATAATCATAAAATCTATCCTTCAGATCCAAATGTTCCACCAGCAAAACCCAAAAGTTTGTCCTTAAGTTCTCAAAGTGGGCAGGCATATCTTACATGGGATGATCATAATAAAAGTGAGCCAGATTTCTCACATTATAAAGTTTATCGCAAATTAGATCCAGATCCTTTCCATCCGAGAGTTATATTCTATTACATAGCAAGTACTGTTAACAATGAATATGTTGATCCAGAGTTTTCACCATATCAAGGTGGCGGTGCTACTGGTTGGTATAAGATTAGGGCTGTCGATAATTCGAATATACAGTCAAATTACTCTAATACAGTATCTTCAGATGGATATATAAGGCTTGATAAACCCATAATAGCTTTCAATTCAGGAACAGACACACCTAACTGCTATCGACTTTATTCTAATTCTCCCAACCCATTCAATCCTACCACAACTATCAGGTACGATCTTCCCGAAGATTCTCATGTTTCCCTGATTATTTATGATATAAGAGGCAATGAAGTAGAAAAACTTGTAAATGGAGAACAAAGTGCAGGATATAAGTCCATAACCTGGAATCCATCACAATTAGGAAGTGGTGTCTATTTATATATAATTCAAGTGACTCATGATGGAGAAGTGAAGTTAGATAATATAGGTAAAATGCTGTTTGTAAAATAGGTTAACCTCGATTCGACAAATTAGCCTCAAAAATGCTAAAATATTGGGAGTCGGCATTCGCAAGTTGTTGTTTTAATTAGTTTGATTTGTCGGAATCGCAGCCGTAGTGCCTGAATATATATTTTATACTTGGTGGGGCGA
>JAUVYH010000200.1 GCA_030603165.1 Fidelibacterota bacterium | reverse complement strand
ATGCTATCACTTAACTCAAGCCGGTAAGGAAATTGTGCGGAATTGAGTATTTGTCAGACCGGCTTAAGTCAAGTGATAAAAATTAACCCCCGGTTTTAACCGGGGGGATGAAGGTCGCGCACCATGTTTCCGACTTTAGTCAGTACAGGTATCTCCGTAATACCGCGGCGGAATGAGAATGAATCCTGAACAAACAGGACCCAGTTAAATATGCTTCGCTCCAAAGAAATATGCTTCGCATTTCACGGAGTAAACATTTAACGGGTTAAAAGTGTTTGTTTTACTTTTCGGCACATCTAAAATTAGCGCAAAAATGAACAAAGATTAACCCCCGGATTTAACAAGTTCAACCATTCAACCAGTCCAACCCGATCCTTCGTCACTTTCCTTTCCAACGTCACTTCGTTTCGCAGGGCGGGCAGGTAATCACTTTTTATCTCAGAGATTCCTTTGGGACGAAACCATCATTCTTAACCAAATCTTAACAGAAACTTTAACTGCATTTAATATTCATTTCTCATAATCCTTTCGCAACGTGAAATGGGATAAATCAAATAGTAAGGAGAAGAACATCATGAAACTTAGTAAAGTACTAATTGGTATTGCAATCATATCATCATTAGTCATGGCGAAAGAGAATAACAAGATCAGTATCGAAGGTTCCACAACCGTACTGCCGATTGCTCAGATAGCCGCAGAAGAGTATATGATGGCAAACCCGGATGTCGATATTACGGTCAGGGGCGGCGGTTCCGGCGTCGGAATCGCTTCGTTGATCGAAGGAACCTGCGACATTGCCGACGCATCCCGTTCGATGAAAGATAAAGAGATAAAAACAGCGCTGAATAAAGGCGTTAATCCGGTTGCTCATGTAGTAGCAATGGATGGAATAGCGGTTGTTATTCACCCCTCGAATAAATTGAAGGAAATCAGTAAAGAACAACTGAAAGCCATCTATACTGGTAAATATTCTAACTGGTCAAAGCTTGGCGAAGCGAAAAAGAAAATCATTGTTATTTCCAGAGATTCCGCCAGCGGGACTTATGAAGCCTTCAGTAAATTGACCCTGGGTGGTGAACGGGTTCGTTCCGGTGCATTGCTGAGCGCGTCCAACCGGGCTGTTGTAACCACGGTGGAAAATACACCGGGAGCAATTGGTTACGTCGGATTGGGCTATATCAC
The DNA here is from genome assembly GCA_030603165.1 of Fidelibacterota bacterium. GTDB lineage: Bacteria > Fidelibacterota > UBA2242 > UBA2242 > UBA2242 > UBA9312. The sequence continues at coordinate 4,099 of JAUVYH010000200.1, read as the reverse complement.
TTCCAAAGTCAGAGCCATAGATGTAGATGGTATTCAATGTACGAAGGAAAGCATTTTATCCGGTGAATATCCGCTTTCCCGCCCGCTGTTTATGTACACTAACGGTAATCCCCGTGGGCAAGTTAAAGCATTCCTGGATTTTGTAAAGAGCAAAGAGGGTCAGAAACTGGTTGAAGAATCCGGTTGTGTCGGCTTAAAGTAAGGGAATATAAATGAGCTGCGGCGGATATTCTGCCGCGCCTCAACTAATACAATGAAGTTTAAAACGGAAAATATTATCAAATCGGGTTTTGGCGTACTGGCTTTTTCGTCTTTACTGTTTCTATTCGGAATTACCGTGATTCTTTTCAAAGAAGGATTGCCGATTTTTAAATATGTCAAACTGTTTGAATTAATCGGCGGAAAGCTCTGGTACCCGACTTACGATCCGCCGGATTTCGGAATATTGCCGCTGATACTGGGGACCTTTTGGGTGACCATAGGAGCGATGCTAATTGCTGTCCCGTTGGGAATCGGAAGCGCCCTGTATTTGCATGAGATTGCCGGATACCGGGAAAGGGCGATTTTAAAACCGGTTATCGAGCTATTAGCGGGAATCCCGTCAATTGTCTATGGCTTTTTCGGAATGGTTATATTAGCGCCGTTTTTGCAGCGGTTGCTGAATATTCCGATCGGCTTGTGTCTGTTTACGGCGAGTTTCATTTTAGGAATTATGGCGGTGCCTACGGTTAGTAGTCTTGCGGAGGACGCCCTGGATTATGTGCCGAAGAGTTTTCGTGAAGCTTCATTTGCGCTGGGTGCGAATCGATGGCAGACACTGGTGAAAGTGGTCATTCCGGCGGCTGGATCGGGGATTTCAACGGCGATTATTCTGGGGGTCAGCCGAATCGTCGGCGAAACCATGACGGTTTTAATGGTAGCCGGTGGCGCGGCGGTTATTCCCAAATCACTGTTTGAGCCTGTCCGACCGATGACGGCGACCATCGCTGCCGAAATGGGCGAAGCCGTTGTGGGGAGCGCTCATTATCACGATCTGTTCGGTATCGGGCTTATCCTGTTTTTAATAACATTGATATTTAATATGATAGCGGAAATGATCGGGCGTCGATATCGATTAAAGTTGGGGCACGGCAGATGAAGCGCAGCACATTGTCTCAGGGAATCGGGTTTACATTTCTCTACCTTTCTATGATAATCGCACTGATATCTGTAGGAGCGATCCTGTTTTTTATTACAAAGAACGGAATAAAGATTATCTCGTGGGAATTTCTGACCGGTGTGCCCCGAAGAGCAATGACTCAAGGGGGAATCGCTCCGGCGCTGGTCGGAACATTTTATCTGATAATAGGAGCAATTCTTTTCGCGTTGCCTTTTGGTGTAGCCGGCGCCGTTTTTTTGACTGAATACAGTCCAAACAGCGTAGTTGTGAATATTATCAGAATGAGTATTAATAACCTTGCCGGTGTTCCTTCGGTTGTTTTCGGGCTTTTTGGACTTTCAATTTTCGTCAGGTTTTTCGGATTCGGCGTCTCGATTCTTTCCGGTAGCCTTACACTCGGTATAATGATCCTGCCGGGGATAATTTCAGCGTCTCAGGAAGCTTTAATTGCAGTGCCTCAATCCATGCGGGAAGCATCCCTGGCTTTAGGCGCCACCCAATGGCAAACCATTCGGAAGATTGTCATTCCATCGGCATTATCCGGGATTTTCACAGGCGTGATTTTAAGCGTTGGCAGGGCTGCCGGTGAAACGGCGCCGATTTTATTTACAGCGGCTACATTTTATACACGGGGATTTCCCGATTCGATTTTCAGTGAAGTGATGGCGCTGCCTTATCATATCTATGCCTTAATGACGGAAGGAACTCACCCTGAAGAACAGACATTGATAGCCTACGGAAGCGCCCTGGTACTTTTATTATTAGTCTTAATGATTTCGGGACTGGCTATCTATTTGCGACAACGACAAAGGAGATACAAGCTTGCATAACAATATTCGGATGAGAGCCGAAAATGTTGACTTTTACTACAGCGAGAAAAAGACGCTTCATCAGATTACATTACCCATATACAAAAATAAAGTGACGTCGATAATCGGACCGTCCGGATGTGGTAAATCTACATTTATCAGGCTGTTAAACCGGATGAACGATCTGATCCCGAATACGCGGCTGGAAGGGCGGATTTTTCTGGATGATCAGAATATTTATGAACCTGACGTTGATGTGGTCAACATCCGGCGCAAAGTGGGGATGGTTTTTCAAAAACCAAATCCTTTTCCAAAAAGTATCTACGATAACCTGAGCTACGGATTAAAGATCAACGGAGCGAATGATAAACATTTTATAGAAGACCGGGTGATAACCTCTCTTCAGGAAGCTGCATTGTGGGATGAAGTTAAAGACCGCTTAAGTGAGAATGCGCTGAAATTATCAGGTGGACAACAACAGCGTTTATGTATAGCCCGCTGTTTATCGGTGCAACCGGAAGTGATCCTGTTTGATGAACCCTGCGCCAGCCTGGATCCCATTTCGACCCGCTGTATTGAAGAATTAATTGAAAAACTAAAAGAAAATTATACAATTGTAATAGTGACCCATAATATGCAGCAAGCCGCCCGTGTATCCGATTACACCGCCTTTTTCTATATTGGTAAATTGATCGAATTTGATATTACAGAGAAGATCTTTACCGTTCCAAAGGATAAGCGTACAGAGGAGTATGTAACCGGAAAATTTGGGTAATTCCGTTGTGAATAAGATTACAGTGTGAATTTGTTTAAAATATTTTGTATTTATCCTGAATTATTCATAGCCACGAGGCACCAAGACACAAAGTAATGTTTAATATAAAAATAAAGATAAAAAGGTAAGGTGTAAATTTTGATTTGTTTCGTATATTTCAATATCTACATTTTAATGATTCTTTGAGCCTTAGTGTCTTTGTGGCAAGATTTATGAATTAAACAGGTTATAACGTATGGAGATAAAATGCTAATCGAAAAAATACAAGAGCTTAAGAAAGAAATAATCGAATATGCCGCCCATGTTGAAACAATGATTGCTAAAAGTATCCGTGGTCTGCAAACAAAAGACATGACAATGCTTAAAGAAGTAATCGAAACCGATGAACCGATCGCCAATGAATTCGAATTAAGAATGGACGAACATTGTATCACTACAATTGCACAATACCAACCGACAGCGGGAGATCTGCGAACGATTCTTATGATCCTTAAAATGGGCAATGATCTTGAAAGGATAGGCGATACCGCCGTCAACATGAGTAAAAGCGCAATATTTCTGATTGAACGACCCAAAATCAGGGCAAAAGGTGTAAATGTTGCGAAATTAGCCGAGGCTTCTATTGGCATGCTGAAAGACAGTATCAATTCGTTTATTAATGAAGATGTTGATCTGGCGAAAAATGTGTGTGCGCGGGATGATATTGTTGATGCTTACAGAGACGACACTTTGAAGAATCTGATCGCGTTTATAGGGAAGGAACCTGTTACCGTCGAACGATCACTACACATGATGAATATCTGCCGGAAATTAGAACGTGTAGCGGATTTATCAACTAATCTTTGTGAAGATGTAATTTTTATGGTGGAGGGGAAGGTTATCAAACATTCCAAATGGCATGGATAAGTCAATATGTTGATTCCAATATCCTGAACATTTCTTGCATCTCCACTTTGATACTCATAAATTTGCTTTGCGTCTTCGGGACAGAGCCTGCGAAACTCAGGCGCCGACGGTAAGAGTCCGGATGGAAGAAGATAGGAGAAAAGGTCCCGGGGCGTTCGGGATTTTTTATGAATATGCACGGTTTTTAAGGATGATCCGGTATTGTTACATGTAGAAACCGACGGTTTTATCCCATACAGAGTTATTTCAGATTATATATTGAACATTGCCCAGGCGCTCCGGCAAATGGGTGATAAATAAATTTATGCATTAACCTTGATTCGACAACTCGAATATCATAAACTCATTGATTTCAAAGGTATACGTTCTCGACACCTTAAAATTTCGGCACTACATTTTTATTATAGTTTTTTACGTTTCTTTAGGGAAAGTAGCATTTTAACCTTTTTT
>JAUVYH010000199.1 GCA_030603165.1 Fidelibacterota bacterium | reverse complement strand
TTAACCGGCGATGTTTCACTCAGCGGTAGTGGATTTTCAATTGTTACAGGTGGCGGATCGTACACATTAACACCAGGTCAATCAAAAACAGTTACTGTGAAGTTCAGTCCTACAGCCGACCAAACCTATAATGGCACCTTGAGTATCACTCATAATGCGACAAATACCTCAAGTCCAATTTCTGTCCCTTTATCAGGATCTGGTGCAAGTACCTTAATAATTAGCGTAGCACCCTCTTCTTTGAATTATGGAGAAGTACTCAATTCCCATACTACTGATAAAACATTAATAATGTCAAATTCATCAAGTTCGACATCCAATTTAACCGGTAGTGTTTCACTAAGTGGTAGTGGATTTTCAATTATTACAGGTGGCGGATCGTACACGTTAACACCAGGTCAGTCAAAAACAGTTACTGTAAGGTTCAGTCCTACAGCGGCACAAACCTATAATGGTACATTGAGTATCACTCATAATGCGACAAATACCTCAAGTCCAATTTCTGTCCCCTTAACTGGTGCAGGCGTAACGCAAATTGTGATTGATGTAAACCCAACTTCAATAGATTTTGGAACACTTTTAACTGATGTATATCTTGAAAAAAGTATAACAATTTCCAGCACAAATTTATCTACAACTACATTAACAGGTAATGTCAGTATAAGTGGGACATACTACTCTATTTCATCTGGCGAGGGTTCATTTTCATTACAGCCTAATCAAAGTAAAGAAATAAAAATTAAATTCACTCCTACACAGGAAGGAACATTTAGTGGCAATCTATCCATTACTCATAATGGTACAAATGATACTTCTCCAATTGATATAAATCTTACTGGAAAAAGAGGAAAGGCTGTATGGACTAGATCTACGAATCAAGACGCGTGTATTATGAGTAGTATACCAGATAATAATATGGGCACATCTAGTTTAATAGCGATCGGTTGGGAGAGCGCTATTTGATTTTAATTTTATTGATGATATCCCTCAAAATTCAAATATAGTAAGTGCTGAATTAATTTTAAAAACAAGAGATGATGGGGTTGGAACACCTTTATGGGTTTACGTAGGTATGATAAAAGATGACTGGAGTGAAAGCACAGTAAAGTGGAATAATAAGCCTGGTTATGGCTATTTCCCTAGTACCCATGGCATACAAAAGAACAGTACCGTATATCTCGATGTAACCACAGAAGTCCAATATATGCTAAATCATAGTAGTGAAGTATCAAGTAGATTTAATGAAGGATTTATACTAAGGTGTAAAGACGAAAGTGGGACAGATCATTGGACTATTATTTATTCAAAGGAATGGAGTAGCAGTGATGCCCCAAAGTTAGAAATTAAATATATACCTATAAGTAAATGATATATCAATATTCATATTTTAGAGGGCAAGCCGTAAACAGGAGCAGTGTACTATAGAGAGGGTTTGAAAGGTAGAAAGTCAGTAAGAAACGGTTAATCCTTATCTATAAAGGTTATCCGTAAAATACCCAAAAGTGAATATTGTCAGGATACAAGTACTTGACATTTCAGGACTTAAATTGATCTGGGATATATTCCGTAATCGCAAATCCTACTTCGGTCTGATGAAATATTTTTAAAATTCAATACCAGGACTTATATTGGCAAGAGGAAAAATAGAGAGTACAATGGTTACAAACACGCAACCATGATAATCCGGAAAATCACTAAAGTCACAAAGACAGAGACTTGAGGAGTGGCGGAAAGAAGTAAATATCTAAAATTGTCCGGGGCAACATGTCTTTTTGACCATTTAACCCAACCTGGATAAACCCCCAAAGGGACAGGCAGAGCCAAAAAATGACAAGAATATTTTATAAACGCAGAGGACGCAGAGAATTATTAAATGTATAACAAACATGTATCCAAACCGAAGATGCTGACACATTTAAGACAAACACTTTTTGGAAAAAGTTTTTTGATAAATTCTGCGTACCTTTGCGATCTTTGCCCCGATTTATCGGGGTTAAAACTTTCTTTACCCTTTTAATATTCTTTTCACTAAAGTTAAAGTATGCTTTTTACCGTCGAGAATCCAAATTTTTCTTTACCCCGTTGGATAGTTCTTATATATGTCCGGCGGTTGCCGGATTTCATCAATGACTTATCCAACGGGGTGAACAAAAAAACAAGAAAATGACTAGTAAGGGACTAAGGCAAAATTATGACCAAAACCGACATTCAAACCCAATTGCAACAGTTAAAGACAGATTTTGAAGGTGACATTTATATCGATGAACCGACGTTGTTGATGTACGCTACCGACGCCTCCGCCTATCGCGAGGTGCCGCTGGCGGTGACGCGTCCAAAAACTAAAAATGACATTCATACACTGATTGAATTTGCGACCAGCAATCAGACGTCACTGATCCCCCGGGCTGCCGGTACGTCGCTGGCGGGTCAGGTGGTCGGTGGCGGAATAATCGTTGATATTTCCAAATATTGGACCCGCATTCTGGAAGTCAACCAAGACGAACATTGGGTGCGCGTGGAACCAGGTGTCAATCTGGATGAGCTCAATCTCTATCTTAAACCCTACGGATTGTTTTTCGGACCGGAAACCGCCACATCGACACGTTGCCTGATGAGTGGTATGCTGGGCAATAATTCCTGTGGCGCTCATTCGATAATTTATGGCAGTACCCGGGATCACACCATTTGCGTGAAGGGTTTTTTGAGTGATGGTTCGGAGCTAGAGTTCGGTCCTCTGTCAAAATCGGAATTTGAACAGAAATGTATTGGCGACAAACTGGAGAATATTCTCTATTGCCAAATACGCGGGATTTTGTCTGATCCGGAAAATCAGAAAGAAATTCGCTCCCGGTTCCCGGATCCCCGGATTAATCGCCGCAATAACGGGTATGCCATCGATCTGCTGCTCGAGACGGAGCCATTCAGCAATGCTTCCGATCCCTTTAATTTTGCCAAATTAGTTGCCGGTTCGGAAGGGACGCTGATTTTTATCACCGAGATTAAGTTAAATCTTGTTCCATTGCCTCCAAAAGAAAAGGCTTTGATGTGCATTCATTGTCATACGCTGGAAGAGGCTTTCGAAGGCAACTTGATCGCTTTAAAGTATAATCCGGGCGCGGTAGAATTGATGGACGATATTATTATTGAACAGACTAAAAATAATATCGAACAGAAGAAGAATCGATTTTTTATTAAAGGAGAGCCAAAAGCTATCCTGATTGCCGAATTTGCCCGGGAAAAACGGAAAGAAATCGAGACCATTGCAAAACAACTGGAAGAAGAATTGCGCGCGGCTGGTTACGGTTATTACTACCCGGTGATATGGGGCGACGACATCCAGAAAGTCTGGAATTTGCGTAAAGCCGGGCTGGGCTTGTTAGGAAATATTCCCGGTGACGCCAAACCGGCGCCGGTCATCGAAGATACCGCCGTTCTACCGGAAGATCTACCGGCATATATGCGTGATATCAAGTCCATGCTTAACAAATATGACAAATCCTGCGTCTATTATGCTCATATCGGCTCCGGTGAATTGCATTTGCGCCCGATCCTGAATCTTAAAAACAGCAAGGACGTCAGGATATTTCACGACATCTTAGCCGATACCGCCAAACTGGTGAAAAAATATCGCGGGTCTCTGAGCGGTGAGCATGGTGATGGACGCCTCCGGGGTGAGTTCATCCCCTTTATGATCGGTGAGAAGAATTATAAGTTGTTGAAAGAAATCAAACAGACCTGGGATCCGCAATATATCTTCAACCCCGGAAAAATCGTGGATACACCGGTAATGAATACCAGTCTGCGCTACGTTCCGGACCAGCCGACCAGGAAAATTGAAACGATATTTGACTTTTCCAAAGAGCAGGGAATTGTCCGTGCCGCAGAAAAATGCAACGGTTCCGGCGACTGCCGCAAATCTTATCTCCTTGGTGGAACTCTGTGTCCCAGCTTCATGGCGACCCGCGATGAAAAGAATCTCACCCGCTCCAGGGCAATTATTCTGCGGGAATTCCTGACCAATTCACCCAAGGAAAATCCCTTTGATCACAAAGAAATATACGATGTCATGGACTTGTGCCTGTCCTGCAAAGCCTGTAAATCGGAATGTCCTTCTTCGGTAGATGTGGCTAAGTTGAAAGCCGAGTTTCTACAGCATTATTACGATGCCAACGGCATTCCGATCCGCGCCCGCGCGATTGCCTATTTACCAAGAATCCATGCGCTGGGTTCCATCGTACCGGGAATTACAAATTTCTTCATGAAAAACAAACTCAGCTCCGGCATTGTTAAAAAAGTCCTTGGATTTGAGCCCGGTCGGCCCTTTCCATTATTGCAAAAAACGACATTGCGCAAATGGATGAAGCGCTATGTGCAGAATCTGGATTCAGGAGATTTAATAACGGGCAAAGTCTATCTTTTTACCGATGAATTTACGAATTTCCTCGACACCGGTATCGGCATTAAAGCCATTCAGTTATTGAACAAATTGGGCTATAAGGTGATTTTACCGCCCCATCGGGAAAGCGCCCGAACATTTCTATCTAAAGGACTCGTCCGAACCGCCCAAAAAATTGCTCGTAAAAATATCGAAGCATTGAAGGATTTGGTCAGCAAAGAAACTCCGCTAATTGGCATTGAACCGTCAGCGATTCTGGCGTTTCGGGATGAATACCCGGAACTTGTCAATGGTGATTTGAAAGAAGCCGCAAAACGCATTTCAGAATCTGCCTATATGTTCGATGAATTTTTCATGCGGGAAGTGGCTAAGGGAAATATCTCAGCAGCCCGGTTCACAAATGCCAAACAGCATATCAAACTTCATGGGCATTGCCAGCAAAAGGCAATCGCTTCTACCGACTCTACCAAACAGATGCTTGCTTTCCCGGAAAATTATACGGTTGAAGAAATCCCATCGGGATGCTGCGGTATGGCGGGAGCATTTGGATTTGAAAAAGAACATTATGAAGTATCTATGAAGGTGGGTGAACTGGTTTTATTCCCGGCTGTACGAGCAGCTTCACCGGATACGATCATTGCGGCACCGGGCACCAGTTGCCGTCAGCAGATCAAGGACGGAACCGGTCGGGATGCATTGCATCCGGTTGAGATTATGTATGAGGCGTTGATATAATATGTAATTCTGATGCAATCGTAAAAAGTAGCCACAAAGGCACCAAGACACTAAGAAATTGTTAAAAAACAATGATTTATGAGCAGTTGTCCTAACTTGATTGTATAGGAATTTTCATTTTTTACTGTTTGGAACGATTTAGGAAGGAAGAGTTAATGATTGAAAAATAATAGTGAAATATTTATGTTATGATGAATGAAAATGGAAAAACAAGAGAGGCGGGATTGGAATAT
>JAUVYH010000002.1 GCA_030603165.1 Fidelibacterota bacterium | reverse complement strand
GTGACAAGAGTGCTGATTCAGCTCGTGTTTTCATTGTCTGGGATGGACCGGAGGGCACAGGGAATTATGACCCTGATCCGATTACTAACGAGCCACGCGTTCCTGGTTACTATGGAGTTGGATTTCTCCACGTGGATAAACAGGCGGGTGACGATCTTGAATTTGGATCTTCAGATGATCCATCACAGCCTAAAAGTGTAAACACCGAATCTGCTGGAGAAGCGAGCTCGAGCTCGCAATATCAAAAGCTTTCTTTGAGTGAAAATGAAAATGTGAGTGGGGTTGGCGCTGAAAGTTACATCATGTCGTGTGGTCCGTATAATATTCCTATAAATGAAGATGTGCGTATCGTTATAGTTCAAATCATTGCCGGGATTTCGCGTGAGAATGCTGAAGAGCTTGGACATCAGCTCTTGAGAGGCACAATAACAAAAGAAGATTATGAGCAGACTATCGCGACTGGGAAGGATTCCCTATTTAAAGCATTGGCTACAGCAAAGTTAGCTTTCAGCAAAAGATTTAATATACCTGATCCGCCTCCTTCTCCTGATTCTCTATTGATCTCCTCTGGAGTTGGTCATATTAAACTTGAGTGGTCTGCCAATGCCGAAGCGGCTGAAGACCCTGATACAAAAGTAAATGATTTTGCCGGTTACAGGGTTTACCGCGTAATTAACGATCCAACGGACAAATGGGAAAAAATATTCGAGTGTGGTGGTGATAGTAACATTCCAATAACCAATACTTACATTGATAATAATGTCATTATAGGGTTTAACTACTATTATGCTGTTACTACATTCGATGACGGCACACAAAATTTTCTGCAACCGGGTGTATCGTTAGAAAGTTCCCGTTTAACATCAAATGTTTTCCGAGGGGGCGTTTCTCAGCAAACTCCCATGCAAAATTTAAACTCGTTACGGGTTGTTCCGAATCCCTATAACATTCGTGCCCGCGGCTTTGGCGATCCCAATAATATAGAAGATGTGGCTAACAACAGAATTCTTTTTGTGGGCTTGCCAGAAAAATGCACTATCCGCATTTATACAGTTTACGGCGATTTAGTAAAAACTCTCAAACATACAAATGGCCTTGGTTCTGAACCCTGGGATCAAATTACAGAATACCAACAATATATTACAAGCGGGCTTTATATTGCCCATGTAGAATCTGAAAAGGGTAACGCAATAATTAAATTTGTGGTTGTACGATGAAAAAACAAAATATATTCTTACAAATATTGATAATCACTTATTTCCTTTTTACTTCAATGTTATATGGACAAGAAAATTTTAAAAAAGTATCTCAAAGTGGTATGCAATATCTAAAAATTGGTGTAGATGCCGCAATGGTCGGAAGAGGAGAAGCGGGAATCTCCGCAATAAAAGGGGTATCAGCAATTTTCTGGAATCCCGCAGGCCTTTCTTATTTGAATGGAAAGGAAATCTTTTCTACTTACAATGCCTGGATAGCTGACATTTCATTAAATGCTATAGCAGCAGGTATTTCATTTGGAAAATGGGGGACGCTCGGGCTAAGTGTATTATGGATGGATTATGGTGAATTATATGGTACTTCAGTTCCCACAACTGTTTTAGAGTCAACTGAACTCGGTTACGTCGACGAAGGTACTTTTTCACCTGCTGATATCGCAATAGGGTTGGCATATTCAAGACAAATTTCAAGTCAATTTGCTGTCGGTGGTCATGTTCGTTATCTTTATGAAAATTATGGATATAATGTGATAATCACAACAAAAGGCATTGAGAAAAATGTCGATAATATTATCCACGCTTTTAGTTTTGATTTAGGAACACTCTACTATCCGGGTTTCAAAAGTCTGGCTTTCTCAATGTCTATTCAAAATTTTTCGCCAGATATAAAGTTTCAACAAGAAGCATTTAGTTCTCCCTTAACATTTAAGCTGGGATTATCTATGGATCTGCTCGATTTTGCTAGGGAATCGTCGCACAATACTCTTTTATTTGCTGTAGATGCAATTCACCCTCGAGATTATTCGGAACGTTTAAATATAGGAATAGAGTATAATTATTTAGGGATGTTTCAACTGCGAGGTGGTTACAGGATGAATTATGATGAAGGTACTTTTACAACGGGAGGTGGTTTTCTATTTCCGTTGAATAACAGTATGCAGCTCCGTATAAATATTAGCTATATTTTCATCACATCAGATAGATTTTCTTCTCCTATGCAAGTAACAGCTGGATTAGAGTTTTAAACGGGTTAAATTTTGAAGGTAGCATAAAAGCGTTATTTATGAACTTTATTTAATGGATTGATTGTTGAGATAATAAATATGTTAGGAGTTTTGAAAATGAGACAAAATAAAAAACAATATTACGGAGGGAGCCAAACATTATTGCGGCAGCGCAATATAGCAATGGTCGTGAAAAATATAAATCAAAAAGGTCCGATGAGTAAGAGGAAAATTGTAAATAATACCGGAATAAGTTTCGCTAAAGTAAATTCTATTATACTATCATTGATCGAACGGGGAATCATCCTTGAAATCGGCAAAGAGGGATCAAACGGCGGTCGTCCTTCAGCATTGTTTAAAATTAATCCTAATTATCGGTTCATAATAGGATGTGAATTATCTCATACTCAATTGAGGACTGTTGCAAGTAATATAAATGGCGAGATTTTAAAGGATGATTTTCAAACTTTTGATTTTTCGCTGAGGAAAAAATATATAGTAAATTCTATTATAAATTCTATACATAATGTCATTGATCAATTAGGTGATTCGAGAGACAAAATATTAGGTATAGGTATTTCTGTCTCTGGATTAGTTAATCCGAAAACAGGTTCTATTTGTCACTTCCCATCTTTACCAGATTGTGGTGATTGGTCAATTGAAGAAATAATAGAGAGAGAGTTTGGTTTGTTCTGCTATGTTGAAAATATCGCAAATGCGGCTGCACTTGCAGAATTGAATTTCGGAATTGGTCGTGGAATAGATAATTTTCTATACTTAAACGTAGGAACAGGACTTGGTTTAGGAATAATCATTAATGGTAAACTGTATGAAGGAGTAACTGGAAGCGCTGGTGAATTCGGTCATATAATGATTGATGAAAATGGTCCGTTGTGCGAATGTGGTAGCACTGGTTGTCTAGAATCTTTTGCTAGTATAAAAGCTGTGGTGCACAAAGCAAAAGAAATGCTTAAGAGGGGAGTAATTTCCAGTTTGAATAATGCTACAGAAGGAAATAATGAGTTTGTAAATTTTAAAATGATCTATGATGCTGCAATACATGGAGATAAATTATCATACAGCATAATTGATGAAATGGGCCGTTACTTGGGAAAAGGAATTGTTATGCTAATAAACCTGTTTAACCCAAAGATGATTATTCTTGGTGGTAAACTCAGTGGCTCTTTTAATTTATTGATGAATTCAATTGAGACCATTGTAATGAAACATGCTCTTGAGCTGCCGAGGAAATCTACAAAAATTGTGTTTTCACAATTAGGTGAAAATGCTGGTGTTATTGGAGCAACGATTCCAATAATTGAGAAATTTTTTGATAATCCTTTACGAAAAATAGAAATTGATAGAGAAATTTACATAGTGAATTAATCAATTTTAATTAAATGAGGCCTATTAATGATGAGAATTATTGTTCTATTTATTTTATTTATTTCAACAACATCAAGTGTGTTTTGCTCAAATTGGAATAGTTTTAAAAATCCTTTGATAATTTTTCATATTGACCTTAATTCTGTCTCTTTAAAAGAAAATTATATCCGTAAATGGATAAAAAAAACAGCCGATATGGGATATAATGCAATACTATGGGAGGTGGAGAATGAAGTGCAATGGAAAACCTGCCCTGAATGTGTCAGCCCCGATGCTTTTTCTAAACAGACTTTTCGGGACATTCTTAAATATTCAAGAGAATTGGGTTTAGAGCCGATACCGCTTTTACAAACCATAGGTCATGCAGAATATGTTTTGAGCTGCGAAAAATATATTACATTAAGAGAGGATCTTAATCGATATGATTGTTATTGTACGAGTAATCCCGATGTGCGTAAATTTTTGAAAGATTGGATAAGAGAATATCTCGAATTGTTTGGAAACATACGCTATTTCCATTTAGGCGGCGATGAAGCATATGCTTTTGGCACCTGCCCGGTTTGTGCACAGCGTGCAAAAGAGATCGGTGAAAACCATCTCTATGCCGAGTACATGACGGACATTGCTCAGCCTCTATTAGAAAATGGAATCCGACCAAGTATATGGTGTGATATGATCTTAAAGAATCCCGAAGAAATAAACGCTATTCCAAAAGATTTTGTGATATGGGATTGGAATTATTGGGATGGGGATGAAATCCCACAACAGGTGATGGTTTGGAGTAAAGGCAGGAATTTAAAAAAGGATGAAATAACAGAGGATATTCGCAACATGCTTCCGGAAATAATTGATGATTCAGGGAATTTACGTTCTTTTTATATAGCTGAGGTTCTAAAACGATTAGGCTATGAAGTGATTCTTTGCAGTTCATCGCGGTCTTATGGTGATGGCGTATTTGCCGGAAGGCATTATGTTCATGCACCCAATATTATTGGGGCGGCTAAAAAGACGATTGAAGCAGGGTTATTAGGTACTTGCGTAACCAGTTGGGCGATACGTATACCGAATTATGAGACACAAGAACCTTGGCTTTATCTTGTACCGTTGACTATTAAAAATTCAGAGTTATCACGGCAAGAATTATTGGCCAAAACAGCGGAGCATGTCTTTGGTGTTAAGAACGACGAATTCTTCAAAGCTATTTCTTTGATAGGAATTTCATTCCCCTTTGCAAATAATAAAACAACCGGAATTCAGTGGACAAATTTAAAAGATTCCCGTCCAGCGCCAGAGGGTTTTATTAGAGACTTAATCGAAAAATGGAAAACATCGAACGATGAGAAAGAATGGCTTAGTAATACTAAAATTATCAAAGGAACATCTAATAAAATACGGAACGGAATTTTTCTATTGAATAAATTTATTCCAAAGGCAAATAAAGGATTTGAAGTACTTAATGCTTGGTCTAAAGCGGAATACTTTCAGTATTGGAGTGCACAAATTGCCAATGAAATTGTTGACCGAACAAATGGAAATTCACAAAGCAGCCCGGATGAAATCGTTGAATTGATAAAAGAAATACGAGCAGATTATCTACATTGGTCGAATACCTGGATGACGCCGCACTCTGCTGAAGTAAATACCGGACTCATTTTCGATGCGATTATAGAGTATTTTTCAGAACAGTGAATATTAGTGAGATAGGAATTATAAAACATTGATGAAAAGAGATATGCTTCAATTTTCATGCTCTTTATGGAACCATCATTACTCTCTGTGATAATTATATAAGGAATCCTATGCTTCAAAGCGCAGATTATATAGTTATTTTAGTTTATTTCATACTTGTTGCTTTTCTCGGTTTCTATGCCAAGAAAAAAGTAAAAACCATGGAAGATTATTTCGCCGGCGGTCATACAGTACCTTGGTGGATGGCTGCAATTTCTCACCACATGTCCGGTTATAGCGCTTTTGCATTTGTAGGCCATGCTACAATTGCCTATATGAGCGGCTTTTCCGTGTGGACATTCTTTGCTGTTCCAATTTTTATCGCCATGATTATCGGGGCAAAGTTATGGGCACCCAAGTGGGTTAAATTAAATGTTATTACACCGGTTGAATATCTTGAAAAACGCTTTAATCTTGCCACACGCCAGGTTTTTGCCTGGAGCGGCATCGGCATCAAATTTATTGATGAGGGGGTCAAATTATACTCATTAGCAGTAATCGTTCATGTGGTTACGGGGTTCCCTTTGGAAGCAGTGATTATCACATGCGGGCTGGTAACGGTTGCTTACTTGTTATTTGGGGGATTATGGGCCACCATGCTTACCGATTTTGCCCAGTTTATCGTTCAGTTTGGTATTTCCCTTCTTTTGGTACCGATAGTTTTAAATACTGTTGGAGGTTGGAGCGGTATGTGGGAACAACTTCCCACAGGGCACGGTTCTCTTTTTAGTGAAAGCATCTCTCCCTGGTTTCTGTTTGTGTATCTTTTTGTAATTATTTTGAGTTATAATGGCGGCACATGGGGATTGGCTCAACGTTTTTATTCCATCGGTAAACCGAAAGACGCCCGTAAAGCGGCATTACTATCTGCCGCATTATATCTGGTTTATCCTCTTGCTATCTATATCCCGATCTGGTCGGCGCGGCTTATAGTAGGCGAAATAGCCAATCCCGAACATGCTTATGTACTGGTGGCACAAAAAATACTATCTTCCGTTTCACCGGGACTGCTTGGTTTATTTGTCGGTTCTATGTTTGCCGCAACCATGTCTATGATTGACACAGATTTAAACT
Organism: Fidelibacterota bacterium; assembly: GCA_030603165.1. Lineage (GTDB taxonomy): Bacteria > Fidelibacterota > UBA2242 > UBA2242 > UBA2242 > UBA9312. The sequence goes on along the minus strand of JAUVYH010000002.1, from coordinate 40,064 downwards.
CACTCGCCGCCGTGTTTACCGAAGATATTTATCACCGAATTATAAAACCGAATTCGAGCGATAAATATCTGCTACGTGTGGGTATGGTTACAACGATTGTGCTTGGTTTGGTAACCATCAGCGCGGCTCTGGTCACCGTGCAACTTGAAGGAGCGTTTAAGGCGATGATTGAGTGGTACGCGGCAATACTTGGTCCAATATCTATCCCACTGTTATTCGGGATGATCTATAAAAGGGCAACATGGCGTGGGGCATTAGCATCCTGGGCGCTAGGATTCTTAACTTTTATATTCGTAAAATACGGATACGCCTGGTATTCGGGAGAAGAAACCCCCTTTGCTTTGTACACCGGGTTGGAGCTGCTGGTATCGTTTGGCGTATTTTTTATAGAAGGATTTATAAATAAACAAACCCCGCAAGAGCAGAAAAATGTTGAAGAGATTTTTGCCAGATTGGAAAAATGAAAAATATTATTCAAATTAAAAATGGAAAAATTGTTACTCCCACAGGCATTGTAAAGGGTAACATTGTCATCGAAAAAGGGTGTATTACACAGATTACATCGCAAGTCCCGGCAACCAAAGCAGATATGTATATCGATGCACAGGACAGGTTTATTTTACCGGGATTTATCGATATCCACACAAATGGCATTGCTGGATTTGATCTAACAAGCGGTAAATACGATCTAAAAACAGGAATGTTTTATTCTGATGAGGAAACCTATCTTAAAAGCCTTAATCAGGCATTGCGCCACTATACCCAAACCGGCGTTACACGTGTAGTATTAACAAGCTTTGCTGCCCCTCTGGAGCAGTTAAAAAATATATTTCGTTATGTTTCTCACTATAAACATTCAACCGGCAAAGCACCCTGGAAAAACGTTTTAAGCGGTCTTTATATAGAAGGTACTTTCATGAAGCTGAAAGATTATCGCGGGGCGCATAATCCGGAATATTTTCATTCACCATCTATCAATCTGTTTAACGAATTGCAAAATGCCTGTAGCGGGCTTATTAAGGTGGTCAATGTCGTACCGGAATGGGAAGATTTGGCCCTGGTTTTGACAGAATATCTAACAGTGCAAAAAATTGTCTGTGCTGCCGGACATACAAACGCAAGCGGTATACAATATGAAAAGGCAATTAAAAAGGGGTTACGGCTTGCAGTTCACTTCCTAAATGGTCCGACAGGTTCATCAAGTAAGTCGTTGGATGGTGGCGGGGCCATTGAAAAGGTTTTACGAACGGATGAAATGTATTTAGAGATTATTGTTGACGGATACCATGTGGATAAATCTTATGTACTCGATACAATTAAGCGTAAAGGTTATGAGAAGGTTATTGCTATTACAGACAGCATGTTTGCAGCGAAAATGAATAATCTAAAGAATTTTGAGATATTTGGGGTTAAAGGTAAAGTCAGTCTCAATGGAAATTATCTACAAATTGCCGATCGACCGACTGAATTGTTTGGAAGTGTCCTAACTATGGACAAAGCTTTTTCAAATATCTTAACCTGGCTCACAAGGCCAATCGAAGGTGTCTGGTACGAAATTCACAGTCCTTTGGAATTTGAGGAAGCATTAGTTAAAACAGCAGCGTTATGCAGCGCAAATCCGGCAAAAATTCTCGGTATATATGATTCGAAAGATACAACCGGCAGCATAGAAATAGGTAAAAACGCTGATATTCTGATTGCTAAAATAACACAAAATGAACAAGGCTATCAGTTAACGCCGCAAAAGGTAATTGTGAAAGGACAATTAACTGAATGAAACTGAATTTAGTTAAAAAGATACAGATTAAGAATTTACAGGTTGAGATTTATCCGGACCGACAAGCCATGGGCCGTGCAGCAGCCAGTGCTGTAACAGAAAGAATTCGCTTATTACTGAAAGCTCAGGATGAAATTAGAATGATATTTGCCGCGGCCCCATCACAAAATGAGGTACTCTATGAGCTCTCAAAAATGGAAGACGTCGATTGGACAAAAGTTATAGCTTTCCAAATGGATGAATATATCGGATTAAGTGCACATGAACCACAGCGTTTTGGTAATTATCTGAAAGAAAGGATATTTGAAAAGGTTCCCTTTAAAACGGTCCATTATTTGAATCCACTACCGGATAAGGTAGAAGCCGAATGTGACCGTTATGCAGAACTGTTGCAGAAAGCGCCCATTGATATCATTTGCATGGGAATTGGAGAAAATGGCCATATTGCTTTTAACGATCCACCGGTCACAGATTTTCATGATCGCAAATGGGTAAAGGTGGTAGTATTAGACCATATAAGCAGGCAACAGCAGGTGAATGACGGCTGTTTTGTTTCGATCAACGATGTGCCGGAGCAGGCAATCACGTTAACAGTTCCAGCACTATTCTCGGGCAGATACCTGTTTGTGGTCGTTCCAGGAATAATGAAAGCCAAAGCGGTGCACTGTACTCTTTACGGAGATATAAGTATTGACTGCCCGGCATCGATTTTGAGAAAGCATAAAAATGCTGTTTATTACTTGGACAGTAATTCATCATCGGAAATAATCTAATAAAATGAATGCAAACACTTGCCAAAGAGGAATAAGAATAAATTAGAATCCTTTTTAGAGATTGATATAGGTGGAACAAATACTGTATTTAGTTTTGTTGATATATGGAAACTGCTTATTCGAAGATTTCTTTCAAACAAATGCTTTTAAAGATTTCTAATATTTTTTATGAGAGATATTATTACCGTTACTTTTCGCTATGATAATCGCATTATTACTGGTTATTTATATTCCTTAAATTACGATGGTAATTCCCCATTTGTTTGGGTTTTAGTAAAATTGAAAAATAAAATTTGGAGGAAAGATAAATGACAAGAAACTTTTTATCCGAAATATTTGATTTTAAAAACCAATGCGCTGTAATTACCGGTGGTGCGGGAGTGCTGGGATCACAGTTTGCCAGGATTCTGCTGGAATGTAATTCAAATGTGGCGATTTTGGATATTCATTCTGAAAACGCACAGAAAACTGTGGATCCAGAAAACCAATATTCCGACCAGTTAATTTGTATTCTTGCCGATGTATTGGATAAAGATTCTTTAGAAGCGGCTACCAATAAAATTATTGAAAAATATGGAAAAGTTGACTTTCTCATCAATGCTGCGGGCGGCAATCACCCCAATGCAACCACTAACCCGATACTATCTTTTTTTGAATTACCGACTGAAGCGATTCGTTTTACTTCGGATCTCAATCTACTCGGAACGATTATACCATGTCAGGTTATAGGTAAAATTATGGCAGAACAAGGTGAAGGCATAATTCTGAATATATCATCCATGAATGCGTTACAACCACTAACACGGATTCCTGCGTATTCAGCTGCAAAGGCCGCTGTGAGCAATTTTACTCAATGGTTGGCAGTTCACATGTCTCAGGAATATTCTCCCAAAATTCGAGTAAATGCAATAGCTCCGGGATTTTTATTAACACAGCAGAATCAATATTTACTTCTAGATGAGAAGACAGGAAAGATAACTCCAAGAGGTAAAAAGATAATTGAGCATACTCCTATGGGACGTTATGGTGATCCGAAGGATTTGATTGGTATCACACTATTGTTACTTTCATCAGCTTCGTCATTTGTTACGGGTATTGTCGTTCCTATTGATGGAGGATTCTCAGCATATAGTGGTGTTTAAATTATTAAAAGAAGGAGATAAACATGGATAAGTATGACATTGGACTTATAGGATTAGCAGTAATGGGAGAAAATTTAGTTTTGAACATGGAGAGCCATGGCTTTTCAGTAGCAGTTTTCAATAGAACAGTAAGCAAAGTGGATAGATTTCTTGGAAATAGAGCGAAGGGTAAAAATATTAAAGGATGTCACATCATTGAAGAGATGATTTCAAGTTTAAAAAAGCCACGTAAGATTATGCTAATGGTTAAAGCAGGTCAACCTGTAGATAGTTTTATAGAGAAACTAATACCTCATTTAGACAAAGGTGATATTATTATTGATGGTGGTAACAGTAATTTTATGGATACAATTAGGCGGACTAAGAATTTAGAAGATAAAGGCTTATTATTTATAGGAACGGGTGTTTCAGGAGGAGAAGAAGGAGCTCTGAAAGGACCATCTATAATGCCCGGTGGATCAATTGAAGCATGGCCTCAAGTCAAGCCAATATTTCAAGCAATTGCAGCAAAAGTTAGTGATGGCTCACCATGTTGTGAATGGGTAAGTAATAATGGGGCAGGTCACTTTGTAAAAATGGTTCATAACGGTATTGAATACTGTGACATGCAAATAATTTGCGAATCATATTTTCTAATGAAAAAAGCGCTTAGAATGACTCCTGAAGAAATGAGCAAGATATTTACTGATTGGAATAAAAGCGAATTAAATAGCTATCTCATTGAAATTACAAGTGATATTTTAAGCAAGCTTGATTCAGAAACAGGTAAGCCTATAGTAGATATTATACTGGACACAGCAGGTCAGAAAGGAACTGGTAAATGGACCACTCACTCGGCATTAGATATAGGTGTACCTGCTCAGACCATAGTGGAAGCAGTATTCGCTAGATTCATGAGTGCAATAAAAGAAGAAAGATTAGAGGCATCAAAGGTACTTCCCGGTCCAGAAACTAAGTTTGAAGGTGAAAGGAAAGAATTCACTGAGATGATTCGCAAAGCACTTTATGCTTCAAAAGTTTGTGCGTATGCACAGGGATATCAGCTAATGCGAATGGCTGCTGAAGAATATAGATGGGATTTGAATTTTGGACAAATAGCACTTATGTGGAGAAATGGATGTATCATCAGAGCACAATTTCTTGGAAAAATAAAAGAGGCATACGACCAATACCCAGATTTATCAAATTTATTGCTCAATCCTTATTTTCAATCAGCTATAGAGAATAATCAAGATGCCTGGCGTAAAGTAGTTTCAAAAGCAATTGAATTAGGTATACCTATGCCTGCTTTCAGTAGCGCTTTGGCTTATTATGATAGCTATAGGAGTGAGAGATTACCGGCGAATTTACTACAGGCACAGCGTGATTATTTTGGTGCTCATACTTATGAGCGAGTAGATAAACCCAGAGGCGAATTTTTCCACACAAAGTGGCTGGATGATTGATAAACAAAATGTTAATAGGTAAAAGTTATACTAAAAGAACGCTATCAGAGATAGAGGTTTTCAAGCTCTGTAGTGAAGCTTTTGAAACTAAACGAGTTGATAGTAAACGTTTACTATTCATCATACCGGATCATACCAGAACGGCTCCGATTGATATGATTTTTAAAATAATTTATGATTTGCTCTCAGATAGAGTTAAGACTTTGGATTTTCTAGTAGCCTTAGGGACTCATCCACCAATGAGTGATGAAGCAATTAACAAAAGAGTTGGAATTACAAAAGATGAACGGAATACGAAATATTCTAAAGCATGTTTTTTCAATCACCATTGGAAAGATCGCAATCAATTGCGTCTCATAGGGACTATAGCTGAAAAAGAAGTTGAAGAAATTTCCAATGGACTGATGCGCCAGAAGGTGGATATTGTCATTAATAAAATGATTTTCAATTATGATTTACTTGTCATAATTGGTCCGACCTTTCCACATGAAGTGGTGGGTTTTTCCGGTGGAAATAAATACCTATTTCCCGGAATTGCCGGTCAGGAAATAATCGATATGTTTCACTGGCTGGGTGCTTTAATTACAAGTCCTATGATCATTGGGAAGAAGTATACACCGGTGAGGAAAGTTATTGACAAAGCCGCTTCATTAATTGATACTGAGAAAATGTGCTTGAGTCTGGTTGTTAAAGGTAAGGATCTGGCAGGATTATATATTGGTACTCCCGAGGAAGCATGGGACAAGGCTGCGAACTTATCTGCAAAACTTCATATTATTTACAAAGATCACCCTTTTAAGAAGGTTCTGTCATGCGCCCCTGCAATGTATGATGATCTCTGGACAGGTGGAAAATGCATGTATAAACTCGAGCCAGTTGTTGAGGACGTGGGAGAACTTATTATATATGCACCTCACATCAAGGAGATATCTGTAACTCATGGTAAAATTATAAGAAAAATTGGTTATCATATTAGGGATTATTTCGTAAAGCAGATGGATAGATTCAAAGACATTCCAGGAGGTGTTATGGCTCATTTAACTCATGTAAAGGGTGTTGGAACATTTGAAAGTGGAATAGAAAAGCCACGGATAAAGGTGATTTTATCCACACAGATTCCAGAAAATGTATGTAAAGAGATCAATATGGGATATTGTGATCCGAATAGTATAAATATAGAAGATTGGAAAGGTAGAGAAGATGAAGGAATACTGTATGTTCCTAAAGCGGGTGAAACGTTATATAAATTAAAGAATGATCCGTTTTAAAATTATGGAGGTTATATGGCAGAAAATAAAAATGTTGTTATTGCGCAATCAGGAGGTCCTTCACCGGTTATAAATAATTCATTAAGAGGAATTATAGAAACTTGTAAGATGTTTCCAGGTAAATTTGAAAAACTTTATGGTGGCTGGCACGGGATTGAAGGAATATTAAAAGAAGAATTAATTGACATATCCATGCAAAGAGAAGAAGAAATTTCTCTTTTGCGTACTACTCCTGCTGCTGGTTCAATAGGAACTTGCAGATACAAATTAAAGAGTCACCAAGAAGAAGATTTTAATCGTTCTATTGAAGTATTTGAAGTCCATAACGTTGGATACTTTTTCTATATAGGCGGCAATGATTCTATGGATACAGCAAACAAACTGGCAAAACTTGCTCACGAAAAGGGATTAGATCTAATTGCGACCGGTGTATCTAAAACAATTGATAATGATGTTGGTGATTCTGAATTTAAGTTAATTGATCATACTCCCGGTTATGGCAGTGTTGCACGTTATTGGGCATATAATATTCAAAATGCTAATGAGGAAAACAGAGGCTCTTCTCCTTCTGACCCTGTGCTTGTAATTCAGGTAATGGGCAGGCGAATTGGTTTTATACCCGCAGCAGCCCGACTTGGTGATCCTAATAGAGAAATGCCTTTACAGATCTATATGCCAGAGTCAGGAGTAACACTTAAAGAACTTACGGATAATGTAAATGATGAATTGAAAAGAAGCGGAAGACTTATTGTTGTAGTTAGTGAAGGTTTTGACGTCGGTAATATAGGAGAAATAAAAGACTCATTCGGACATACAGCATTCAGTTCCAGTTCACTTACTGTTCAGCAAATCATTGTAAATCATTTGAATAAAGTTGGCTTAAAAGCCAGAGGCTCTGCCAGAGGACAAGTGGTAGGTACTGATCAGCGAGATACAATGATTTATGCTTCTACTATGGATTTAGATGAGGCATATAAAGTAGGTCAAAAAGCTGTTTTAATAGCGGTTGAAGAAGGCTCTGGCTATATGGCTACAATATTGCGAAAACCAGGTTTGATTTATAATGTTGACTATGATAAAGTACCACTTGATCTGGTAGCTAACTCAGAAAGAGAATTCCCAAAAAACTGGATAACATCCAATAGAATTGATGTTACTGATGATTTTATATGTTACGCCAGACCATTAATTGGTGAAGATTGGGTAAGTGTACCTATTGTTAATGGTAGGCAGCGGTTTGCACGGTTCGATAAAATATTTGCGGAGCAGAAGTTAGACAAATATGTACCACAAGCTTATAGAAAAATACAATGAAAGGAGTTAAAAATGGCTGATCCCCAGGCTGAATTACGTAACATGAAACCCAAACACGATTTTTTAATAGCAATTGATTCTGACGGATGTGCATTTGATACGATGGAGATCAAACATAAGGAGTGCTTTATTCCAAATATAATTAAATATTGGAATTTGCAACCAGTTTCTAAGCATGCCCGAGAGGCGGCTGAATTTGTAAATCTTTATTCAAAATGGAGAGGGATAAATCGTTTCCCAGCTCTTATTAAGGTATTCGATCTACTGAGAGAAAGAGTAGAAGTGCAAAAACGCAGAGTGGAAATCCCGGTTGCTCAGCCACTGCGAGATTGGATTGTAAAAGAGACAAAACTGGGTAATCCTGCACTTAAAACTGAAGTAGAGAAAAATAGTAATCCTATTCTCGAGCAAGCATTAGAATGGAGTGAAGCAGTTAATGCTACTGTGGCAAATATGGTTCATGGAGTACCGCCATTCCCATTTGTTTGCGAGAGTTTAGAAAAGATTTCTCAGTGGGCGGATATTATTGTATGTTCTGCCACTCCTTGTGAAGCATTACAGAGGGAATGGGAAGAACATGATATGACGAAGTATGTCAGAGTAATTGCCGGTCAGGAAATAGGAAGCAAAAAGGAACATATTAATTTAGCCTCAAATGGAAAATATTCCGAAGATCATGTACTGATGATAGGTGATGCACCGGATGATATGAAAGCAGCGAAGACATATAATGCTCACTTTTTTCCTATTAATCCTTCAAAGGAAGAGGAATCCTGGGAGTTATTCTGTAAAGAAGGCTCTGATAAGTTTTTAAATGGTGAATACACCGTGGAATATGAAAGTACATTATTGGAAGAATTCGAAAAACTTCTCCCAGAAAGTCCACCATGGAAGAGATGACATTTTCTGATAGTGTCAAGTAAATTGTGCTTGGGATAGTTTAGCATAACGTTTATCCATCATTTCTTTTAAAGTAAAAAACGCTTTGTCTGCTCCTATTATCTTTTAAGGAAAAATTTTGGATATATGTTTGTTATACATTTAATAATTCTCTGCGTCCTCTGTGCCTCTGCGTTTATACAATTTTGTCATTTATTGGTTCTGGCTTGTCTAGATTAGGTTAAATGCTATTCCACTACAATTTGGATATAATAGTTATATCGTGATATTTATCTTGTTATTCTGATATTTTAAAAAATAAATTAAAAAGGTTGATTAATGAATTTGTTGAGAATAATATTTATAGTTTCAATTCTCTGTAATCCAACTTCTTCACCTCTTTGTATATCGCTGCACGAACAATCTGTTCAAACGTAGGAGTATCTTTTCGACCAAATTCACTATATTTACAACCCTGCCTAATATCATCATTAAAAATATCATAATACTCAGGATGCTCCTCTAAAATTACGTCTATAAGACCGAATTCAGGATTATTAGCCCAGTCTGCTTTTTCAAATTTAAGCGTTAACTCGTTAAACAATTTATCTACATTATCCTCCTTTTCTATAGGATAATATACAAAAGTATTTTTATTTTATCAACGCATATCTTCTTTATTATCATAGTATTATAATTTATAGACAGATTCTAAATAGTTAAAATATTTCGGGAATGTATTCAGGATGATGATGTATTGTCTTCGGATCGGGTTTGGTTCCAGAGATGATCCATCTCTTTTAGGGTCGCATCTTTAAGCTTAATATTTTTTGCAGCCAGTTCTTTTTCGATATACTGGAACCGTCTAATAAATTTTTTTGATGTGGAATGTAACGCCTCTTCGGGATTTATATTTAGAAAACGTGAAAGATTTACCAGGGAAAAAAGAAGATCACCAAACTCAAGTTTAATATTTTTATCATCCGATAGTTTTAAGGCGTCCTTTAATTCATCCAGCTCCTCATGCACTTTTTCCCAAACGAGATCAATTTTATCCCAGTCAAAGCCGACCTCGGCAGCTCTTTCCTGAATTCGACGGGCTAACAGTAGAGCGGGAAGGGTTTTGGGTAGTCCTTCCATCAGGGAATCACGACCTTCTTTTAACTTGATCTCTTCCCAGTTCTGTTTGATCTCTTTAACGTTCTTGACATTTACATCGCCAAAGACGTGGGGATGTCTCCGTACTAATTTTTCACTGATATTACGAATGGAGTCAGAAAGACAAAATTGCTTGTTTTCTTCGGCAATTTCCGACTGAAAGACAATATGTAATAATAGATCGCCCAGTTCTTCTTTTAATTTTTGGTGGTCATTTTCATGAATGGCTTCAATGGTTTCGTGAGCTTCTTCCAGGAAATAAGGCGATAATGATGTGGCGGTCTGTGCCCGATCCCACTCACATCCCGATGGACCGCGCAGAGTCCTGACGATTTCTATCAGTTTGGCTAATTCATTACAAAGCGTAGAATTATCAGACATAGTTTATTTCTTCAGCACTCTGAACAAGCGCTTGACATGTATTTGATGCAGATAACGTTGTTGTAAGCGCTCCATTTGCAGTTTTTCATCGGGGTGTTGATCGTTATAGCCGATTAAATGAAGAGTACTGTGTATAATAACAAGGATCAATTCCTGCTGGAAAGTATTATTAAAGCGCCGGGCATTATCTTTAATTCTGTCGATGCTGATATAAATTTCTCCCTCAATTGCCTCGCCGGGCTTGTTAAAATTAAAACTGATCGTGTCGGTGAGAACATCATCATGGAAATATTTTTTCTTCAGGCGATTTAACATCGGATCGCCGGCTGCAATTATAGTAACGCGAGAGAAAGACACATTTTCTTCCTTCGCAACAGTATCAATAATAGATTTAGTTGCCGGTGATAATAGTTGGAATTCCGGGTAATTATTAATGATGGAGACGAGTGACATTAAGAACCGGGTTGTTTGGATTTTGCTTTTGCCGGTTTCGAAGGAATCTTCTTTTCCTGTCCCGGGTACTCGACACGGAGGTGGTGAAGACCTTTCAGAATCGGCATAATGCCTGTATTTGACTTTATATCACCTTTGATTTTATTGAGATCAGCAAGAGTCAGCGGACATTCATCCAGTTGCCCTTCCTTAAGTCGTTTTTCAATTATCTGGTCAATAATTTTTTCGATATTTCCTACAGTGGGTTTTTCGAGAGAGCGGGTAGCAGCCTCGATTGATTCACAAATCATTAAAACTCCGGTTTCTTTGGTACGGGGTTTGGGACCGGGATATTGGAAATCGGATTCATTAATAAGCGTGTCGCTGTCAGACTGTTTCATTGCTCTATTATAAAAATATTCAACCCGGGTAGTCCCATGATGAGTGGATATGAAATCTATAATTGCTTTAGGAAGTTTATATTCTTTAGCTAAGCGAATACCTTCTTTTATGTGATTAATAATGATCAGTGCGCTCAGGTTTGGAGCAAGATTATCGTGTTTATTGATGTTGTAGGATTGATTTTCGACAAAATATTCGGGTTTGGTGATTTTGCCGATGTCATGATAATAGGCGCCGACACGAGCCTGTAAAGCATTTGCACCAACAGCATCGGCGGCGGCTTCGGTGAGATTGCCAACAGTTACGCTGTGCGTGAACGTTCCGGTTGCTTCTTTGGATAATGATTTCAGTAACGGATGATTGAAATCGGCTAATTCCAGGAGGGTCAAATCGGTTGTGATCCCAAAAATTCCTTCCAGCAGACTGATGATTCCATAGGTGAGAAACGGCGACAGTAAACCGTTTATGCCTGCGTATAGAAGATTGTTTGTCATTTCCTGAACGGACGAGTATCTTAATAATTCGGTAACGCTGATGGCGATCAGATAACCCAGCAGAATATAAATGATGGATTGAAAAAGCTGACTTCGTTTGCGCAGCTTGCGTACTGAATAAATAGCAAAGGAATTCACAAAAACCGATGTAATTATAAAATTGAGGCTACCATGCAATTGAGCGCCTACAATCATGGTTATGGTTGCGGCTCCGACGAAAGCAATCTTGCTGTCAAAAAGTATTGTCAGCATCATTGCTGCGATAGTGATGGGAATGACAAATTCGGAAATGTTAAATTTTTGTACAAATAATACTGTAAACAGCGACTGAATGACGAAAATGATTCCCAGGAGTACGACCATTTTTGGGTCTCTGAGAATTGAGCGCCTATACGAAAGTAGAAATGTAATAAAGAATGATGCAATGATCGACACCAATAAGATTTGTCCGATGAAGATGATGGGATCGCCGATTAATGGAAGACTTTTCCGGATGCCACCGCGAATATTTGCCTGGCGGGCTCTGTCTTTCGATAGAGATTCCAACTTTCGGTAAATCTCCGGCGTTATTTTGGTGTTTGCGTCAACAATCTTTTCATTTTCAAGAATAATACCCTTGCTGATCGGAACCTTATTGATCGCTTCCTGCTGACGGGATTCGGTTTTTTCCTTTTGGTAAATCAGGTTTGGGTTTAAAAATTTAACAATAATCTCGTAACCTGTATTGATGACTTTGGAATCCTGTTCGGGATATTTAGCCTGCAGCGTCAATTTCGCTTTTGTCCAGGCTTCTTCCAGTGTCAGTATCTGGTCGTAATCTACCAATAGTTCTTCATTGTTTTGTGAAATGGCGATGTGATCGCTGATGATTTGTTCTTTACTGATATCAAGAATAAGCTGAGCGTAGAGGTTGCTTAAAATCTGTCGCAACGGAGGATAGAAATTAGAGGGGAAGCTAACATTGTCTTTCTGATTTTCCGAATTGAGGATCAGCTGAGTATAAACGATTGAATTTTCTTCGAACTGATAATTTTCCTGAAAATAAGTAGCTATGTTTGAATATGAGATTGAATCGGTTTGGGTCATCGACAGAATCTCGTCATACCGTTTGGAATAGCGGTAGCGGTCCAGCAACTTTATGGAGTCTTCGTATTTTTTCTTAGCGGAGCGAACCTTCTCTATATTTTTAAAAAAGATTTCCAAATTGGACAGTTCCGTTTTCTGAATATCGTTATCCTGCAGGAAGACAAAGTGAATCTTTTTGAGAGCATCATTACGGTTATTGCTTAATTCGGTTTCGGATTTCAGTATCGGATAATCAAAAGGAGCAATGACGGCGGATCGAGTTATATTGTTGATCTTGTAATTATATTCGCTGTATCGGTTTTTCGGAAAAAGTAAGGCTATAATGACAATAATCACGGCGCCCCAGAAAAGCGCCCAGAATTTTCGTCTCTTTGCAGATTGCGGGTCTGAGCGATCAGGGTCTTTGGTTGTGAGAAAAGTCAGGTTTGGCAATGAAGTTTACTCCTTTTTCCTTACCAGATGATAGCTGCGGATGACCAGGTGAATCCGGATCCGAATGCTGCCAGTACGACCTTATCGCCTCTTTTAATTTTCTGTTCCTCACAGGCATCGGCTAATGCCAGGGGAATTGATGCGGCGGTCGTATTTCCATACTTATGTATATTACTAAAGACTTTTTTAAGAGGCAACCCCAGTCTTTTGGCGATAGCTTCTGTTATTCTCATATTTGCCTGATGTGGCACAACCATATCGACGTCTTCGATGCTCCAGTTGTTCGCCTTCAAAGCTTCTCTTACAACTTCAGGAAATCTGGTTATCGCATGTTTGAAAACCTGCCGTCCGTTCATTTTTGGAAATTGACGTCCTTCGTCAATCATTTCTTTTGAAATTCTGGGACATTCATAGCCAACCGGTGCATCAACCGATAGGTCCATAGCATGTTTTCCATCACCAAATAAATGTGTTGACAAAATTTCACTATCATTATCTGATTGGCTTATGATTGCGGCGCCGGCGCCATCGCCGAATAGAATGGCTATATCTCGTCCTTCAGTTGTTAAATTTAATCCAACCGACTGTACTTCAACTCCCACCAGTAAAATATGTTGATATTGTCCGGTTTTGATAAATTGATCCGCGATGGATAATCCGTAAATAAAACCTGAACATTGAACCCTGATATCGAGTGTAGGAACTCCCTTAAGATCGAGCTGAGCCTGTAAAAAGCTGCTGGTTCCCGGGAATTGATGCTCCGGAGTGATAGTTGCGACAATGATTAATTCAATGTCCGTTTTTTCTATTCCGGCATCGGCAATTGCCTGTTCGCATGCCGGTAGCGCTAATTCGGCGCAACCACACGGTTGAGTGACGAACCTTCGTTCATGAATACCGGTTCGTTCAAGTATCCATTCGTTGCTGGTGTCCATCATCTTTTCAAGATCAAAATTTGTGATGACATTTTTAGGGACATTCTTTCCGATTCCTGCGATTTTACTTCGATACATAGATAAAAACCCTCCGGTATTAGATGGTAGCACTATCTGAATAGCGAATATCTTTTATATTAAGTTGTATTTCTTTATTGTTGTTCCATTCATTTATTTCAATTACAAATACCATATCCAGAGGACGATTACTGATGAGCATTTCGTATAGAGTCCCCAGTTTCCATCCAATAGCGCTAATAATAATTTTGTCCTGACAGGCTTTAAACTTCAAATGATTTTCACCGACAATGCGTGGTAAACCGGATATGGTGATATTCCGGGCTGCGAATATTGGACGCATATTTCCAGGACCGAAGGGCGCCATTTTGTTAAGGTAATAGATGATGTTCTGATTAATATCGTTAAAATTTATTTCACACTCGATCTTTAATGTGGGATGGAGCATGTCTTCGGTAATCTGTCTGTCGGCGATCTGTTGAATACGATCACGAAATTGTGCTAACATTTTCTGTTTTATCGTAAGACCGGCAGCCATTTTGTGACCGCCATAGCTTTCAAGAAGATCTGAACACTCGGTAAATGCTTTATACAGATCAAAATTTTGAATACTTCTGGCGGATCCTTTTCCTATCCCGTTTTGAAAAGAGATCATAACTACCGGACGGTTGTACATTTCTTTTATTTTTGACGCCACAATGCCAATGACGCCTTGATGCCAGTTATCATCTGACAGTACGAAGATCTTATCTTTGTAAATATCATGAGTGGAATTTAACTGTAATATTGCCTGATCGACCGTGTTTTTTTCGATACTCTGACGGTTGCGGTTTTCCTGTTCCAGTATTAGCGATAATTCATGAGCCTCTTCCTGGTTAAATGAGATTAGTAGCTTAACCGCCCGGGTGGCTTGCCCAAGACGACCCGCTGCGTTTATTTTCGGTGCGATCCCAAAAACAATATTCACAACATTTAAAGTCTTGTTCGTGAATCCGGCAACTTTCAATAGGGAACTAAGCCCGATTTTATTAGTGCGATTCAGATATTCCAGTCCTTTTGACACCAAAATGCGGTTCTCATCAAGAATCGGAACAATATCGGCAGCGGTACCGATTGCCACCAGATCCAGATGGAGGAATAATTTTTCAATGGGAATATTGTTTTTCATTGAAAACGCTTGTAGCATTTTAAAGGCGACGCCGGCGCCGCATAGCTCTTTAAAGGGATAAGGATCGTCTTTACGTTTTGGATTGATAATGGCAAGGGCGTTTGGCAATGTTTCCGCCGGCTCATGGTGGTCGGTGATAATCAGATCAATACCGTTCGAATTTGCGTAATCAACTTCATCAAAGGCGTTAATTCCACAATCACATGTGATGATGAGATTGGCTTGATGCTCGATAGCGACGTCAATCCCAGGTCGAGACAGACCATATCCTTCTTTTTCGCGATTTGGGATATAATAAAAAGTATTAAGACCGATTTCATGTAGGAATAAATGCAGCAGGGAAGTGGCTGTTGTCCCATCTACATCATAATCACCGTAAATCATGACCGTTTCTTTATTCATCAGAGCAATTTGGATACGGTCAACGGCTTTTTCCATATCCTTTAGCAGAAATGGATCATAAAGATCCTGAATGTTGGGTTTAAAGAAATGATCAATCGCCTCCGGATTGTCAAAATTACGGTTGTATAGTACAGTGGCAATTGGAATCGGAAGCCCGGTTGCTGAAGCAAGACTCCGAACAGTTTCAAGATCAAATTCTTTAAATTTCCATTTGAATTTCATACTATGTATAAGAATCTGAAGTTAGTCGGTAAGCCGAATTCTGTTTCCCGACAAGTCGGGACGGCAGTCATTTATCTACATACAGCCTTACAACTGATGTTAAGCGATCTACCCGAGAATTTAGCGGAACGGGCAATTCCAATTCTCTGCTTGATCTTGCTCCAGGTGGGGTTTACCCTGCCCCCGGCATTGCTGTCGGGGCGGTGCGCTCTTACTTTAATCCCGCTTAATTGCAGGACGCACCATTTCACCCTTGACCCCGATAAATCGGGGACGGTATTGTTTCTGTGGCACTTTCCTTCTCCCGAATAGTCGGGAGACTCCGTGTTACGAAGCACCCTGCCCTGCGGAGTTCGGACTTTCCTCCCCGATCCCGACAAGTCGGGACGAGGCGACTGCCTGACTAACTTCAGATAAATTCCTCCTCATTAATTGAACGGATTTCACTGGCATCTTTGTCCCAGTACAGCATCCGTCCACAAAATTCACAACGTATTGGGTTCGCTCCGGAGCGAATCTCTACAGCTTTTTGCGGTGGGACAATTGTGTGACAGCCTCCGCAAGAAACCTGGGCGGGAATATATTCAATATTGCCCTTTCTATCAACTTTTTCTTCAAAAATCTGGTAAATAGGTACAATTGCTAAACCGTTCCTGGCTTTGGATACACGCTCATATTCCCTGATATATCGTAACGAAATTAATTTTACGACTGCTTCCCGGTTTTTCATTAATTTTCCTTGAACGTCGTTGGTCTTTTCGTTTGTTTTTTCCAACTGTTCACGCCGGAATTTTATTTCACTTGATTTATCCTTCAATGTCAGATCTTTACCTTTGATTGCTTCTTTGAGGTTTTCCATCTCTTCATTTAGTTCGAGGATTTTATATTCTGCCGTGTCGATATTCTGGCGAACAGTTTCAATTTCAGATGTAAGCGCATCATACTCTTTATTTGATGTAACAAGGTATAGCTGATCCTGGTATCTTTTTAAATGTTCTTTGTGATCCTCGATCTGTCCCTCGATGTCTTTTGTTTCCAGAATGATTTCCTTTTCGCGGCTGCGATCGTTTTCAAGCTCCCTTTCCAGGCTGGTAATATTTTTTTCAAGTGTTTCAACGATTTGAGGAAGATCACCTTTTAATTCATTAATCTTTAGCAGCTCGTTATCAATCTTTTGTAATTTTACCAAGTATTCTAATTCTTTGAACATTTATCCTCCATTTAATTAAAAAAAAATGCACCTTCATGGGTGCAATTAAAATCTTTATATGTGGGTTGATCTTTCTGTGACGCTTTCAAAACCTTACCTTTCTGTGGGCGATATCCGACTTGAACGGATGACCTTCCCGATGTGAACGGGACACTCTGACCAGCTGAGCTAATCGCCCTGCCATTAACTGAATCCAAAGAGCACGAAAATTTATCCAAATAAAAGCATTAAATCAATATGATTGATAACGAATTGGCATTTGAAATTCAACTATTTTTGTTTTTCCCTCTGAAAATATTTTTCAATATACTAAAAAGATAAATAATCACCGAGCACATCAAACCGATAAAAAATGGCTGAATATCCCATGGAAATGATGGATTTTTCAATGTGCTTTGATATAAACCGGTAACTAACCAGCCACTTGTGCCGATAAAAGAAGTAATCATTGACACGACAGTGTCGCGTTTCGGTATTTGAATACCAGGAATGAAAATAGAAATCAAGGGCAATAATAAGCTGGGTATAAACAGGGAGCCCATTAGATACCAGATTTTCACAACTGATGGCACCAGAGTTAATAACAGCACTGAGAACAGAAGCGTAATAAGCAATCCAAACTGGGTTGCATGTGTGATGTTAACATCTTTTTTGATCCGCCAGATGATATCCCGCCCGAACGTCACGGCGGCAAGAAATGAATTTGAATCCAGGGTTGACATGATAGTCGCCATCAGGGAAATTAAAAACAGTCCGCTTAGTAACGGCGGTAGTATTGTTACACCAAGGAGAGGGAATGCCATCAATCCCGGAACATCACTCAGAAGTGCGCGAGCATAAAGTCCGGCAACGGTCGTAAAAAAATCGAAAACTACCCAGAACAGAATTGAGATTAGAATTCCACGTTGTGCCACCGCTGGAGTACGGGCGGCGTAACATCGTTGATAAAAACCGGGATCAACGAATGTCCATAATGCAATAAAGAACCAGACGACGATATACTGAGCGCTCTGACCGCCACTGAATTGAAGATGACTGGCTGGAAGATTATCCTTTAAGAAGGAAATACCACCGAATTTTGTAAACAGGGTTATCACTAATACCGCGAATCCGGAAAACATCAGGATAAACTGGATAATGTCGGTTTTAACTACCGATTTAAATCCTCCGAAAAAGACATAAACCGTGGAAAATAGGATACTGATTGAAACGGCAAACCAGAAAGGTATTCCAAAAATCGAGCTGAACAGAATGCTGAGCATAAGCAGGTGTGATGCGGGCGATACCAGGAAAAAGATGAAAACACTTCCGATCAGTCCGGCTGGTTTTCCATAATGTTGATACAGCTGATCGGGAATAGTGAAAAGGTTTGATTTGCGAACTTTTGGTGCGATAAAGACGGCAAAGAGAACGGCAAATAAATAATATGGTAATGCTTGTGTTACCCAATTCAAAAGACCGTAGATGTAGGTAAATTCACCAATACCCAAAATCCCGCCATACCATGTCGATACCAGCGTAGCCGTAAATGCGGGTAAGGAAAGCCGTCGTCCGGCTAATAGGAAATTATCATCATTTTTTCGTTGATTTTTGGAATACAGGAAACCGATAAGTAAAATTGAGATTAAATAAATCAGGATGAGAAGTTTATCGATAATTGCGATGTTTATAGAATTCATGAAGAACTGAACGGTTTAATGACGATCAGAGTGCCTTTGGTGAAAGATATCCGTATGTCGTCCTTCAATGCCTGGTTACTGATACCACGGGATCCTTCAAACAGGTTTTCGTGGTTCAATGTCCATTTCAATCCATTGGTCGTTACATTATATGCTCTCGGAAATCCGAATAATGAAATGATATTACCGGAGGACGCTTGAAATCCATAGTTGCCTGCGGGCAGCACTAAAATTTCCGAAGTTTGTGAAAAAAGACGAATAGTTGCTTTACGTTTGAATTTTTTTATGATCTGTAATGTTGCAATACTATGGTCATCCCGTTTACCCATAAAACCTATTAAAACAATCTGTTTATATGAAAGCCGGATTGCTTCTTGCAGGGCTTTTTCCACATCATTTTCCTGCTGGGTTTCCGCCTTTATTATCCGGATATTTTTCTGAATAAAATAATTCAGCGCTTCGTCTTTGATCGAATCCAAATCGCCAATTATTAAATCGGGAGTAATATCATGCCGGAAAGCATAATTCGCTCCGCCGTCGGCGCACATAATGAAATTTGCGGACTGAAGAAGTTGATTACATAGTTTTTGATCAGGATAATCGCCATTTCCGAGCAGGATACAGACGGGTTCAGTAGATGATAATGGAAGTATAGAAACCATAGTTGGGAATAACTAATGGACTATGATAATTTTTCGTAAATTGGGATTTTATTTTTGTGCATGCACTTTATGAACTTAGGAATATTGATTATGAAATTAAATTTTTCTATCTGCTGACCGACCTGGCACTGATACTCTTTGGATCGGAAATATTTAAGTAAATATTTCTTAAGTGGCAGGATTAAATAATCGGTATCCCAGACTAGCTCTTCGCCGGTAACATGATTGATTAGACAGTCAAAATGGGCTGCCCAAGCGACTGTATGAAACTTGTATGTTGATGTTAAATCTCTGTTTATTGCCTGCAGAATTGCCTGGTTGCGGGGATTTGTAAAAATAAAGTCTTTTGTAAACATGAATGCAGTATGATAATACCGGGGTTTATTAATCATTCCTTCCAGGTTTAAGCGGCGTGTCAGAAGGATCATGATTTGCAACATGCGATCACCGATTCCCAAACCTGGGTAAGATTGTCCGGGAAGCTGTGGACGTCGTTCATCAAAATGCTTTTTAGGGTTCTGGAGAAGCAGCCACTCAACTTGAAGAAAATTCGGCGTTTTGTCTGGAAAATTTGGTAAAGCATCTTCTGAAAAATGCATCTGTCCCCGTTTTAATACCATTTCACAGATTATGTTTTCATCTTCAGGCATACCTGTATATACATATAAACGATGAGTATGAGGATCTTCTGTACCGATTTCCACATGTAAATCTGTCAAACCCAATCTCGCTAATGCTTCCGTTAGTCCAAATGCATTGATTACATTTTCCAATCCTTGTTTACTAAATACACCCATGAAGAAATTTGAACTTTGCTTAAACCGCCCATCGGAAAAAATGTTATCCAATGTGAGATCGCCAAAATTGGCGCCTGCCTGAATGTCAGCCAGGGTTAATTTTTTAGCGATTTTTAAATACTGTTTACGGTATCTATTATACATAGTTTAATTAAGTGTCAAAGCTAATCATGCTACGTTAAGGAACAATAAATATTTTATATTTTCCGGCTTTTTCGATTTTACCGATAACAGATGCGCTTGTTATTCCGGATTCCTTTAGTCGTTTAACCATCTCAGCGGCGTTGGGTTCCGGCGTCGCAACCAATAATCCGCCTGAAGTCTGAGCGTCACAAAGTATTACCCGGAATATGGAGCTGATTTTATCATCCCAGGCGACCCGGTCTTTAAGATAATTCATATTTGCGTCTGTGCCTCCGGGGATGACGTTTCTGCGAACCATTTCGATTGTGTTGGGAATGACCGGTACTTCCGAACTAATAATCCGGGCGGATATATCACCATCCGTAAGCATTTCATAGAGGTGTCCCAACAGTCCGAATCCGGTAACATCGGTACAGGCGTGAACCGGAAATTCTCTGATAATATCAGCAGCAGCGGCGTTCAGCTCGCTCATAATAGCAACAATGGTATCCCGGGCTGCGTTGTCCAGCAGACCCCTTTTCAATGCTGTCGATAAAATGCCGGTCCCGATCGGTTTGGTAAGAATGAGTGCGTCACCGGGTTGCGATCCGACATTGCGCCAGATTGCGTCAGGATGAACTGTCCCGGTAACTGCAAGACCGAACTTGGGCTCGTTGTCTTCGATGGTGTGACCACCGAGGATTGGGATTCCTGCAATATTGGCAATATGCCGGGCGCCTTCAAGAATACGCTCCAGCACTTTCATGGGGAGTCGCTTTTCAGGGAATGCCGCAATGTTTAATGCAAAAATGGGTTTTCCGCCCATGGCGTAGATATCGCTGAGTGAATTTGCCGCGGCAATTTGCCCAAAATCAAAGGGATCATCCACGATCGGCGTGAAAAAATCTACGGTTGAAACTAAGGAAATATCATCGGTTAAGCGAAAAACCGCCGCATCATCGGAGGTTTCAAAACCGACCTGTGTGTATTCGGAAGGTATGGTCTGAATTTTTTTCAGGATTTCTTCCAAATGCTGCGGTCGGATCTTACAGGCGCATCCCAATCCGTGAGTATATTGAGTGAGACGAATATCGGAAATATCGGTAAATGTGACTTCTCTCAGAATATTTTCAGTAAGGTTACGGTAAGCTTCGAATATTTTTCTAACGGCAGCGCTGACATCCTGCGCTGTTGTGGTTCTGCCCACCGAGAAGCGGATGCTGCCCAGAATTCGTTCGTCACTAAATCCCATTGCCTTCAAAACATGGGATGGTTCCATGCTGTCGGCGTGACAGGCGGCTCCGGCGGATGCGGCAATGTCCGGAAGATCGGATAAAAGCGTATTGGCGTCGATACCGGGGAAATAGGTGTTAATTGTGTTGGTGAGTTTCTGTTCCGGATGACCATTTAATTCGATTTCCGGTATTGCTTCTTTCAATTCGTTCCAGAATTGATCGCCCCGGGCTTTTTGTTCGGCAAGAATTGTTTTTTCATTCGAGTGAAAAACTTCCGCAGCGGTTCCTAATCCAACAATTTCCAGCACATTTTCCGTGCCCGGACGCAAGCCCCGCTCGTGACCGGCGCCATGAATGAGTGGTTGTATCTTAGTTCCGGTTTTAATATATAGAGCGCCAATGCCTTTTGGCGCATTCATTTTATGACCGGCAACAGATAGTAAATCGACCTCTAATTCCCGAATATCCACATGGATTTTTCCCACTGCCTGAGCTGCATCGGTATGCATCAGGATATTCCGTTCATGAGCTATTTGGGCAATTTCCCTGATCGGCTGAATAGTGCCAACTTCGTTATTCGCCAGTATAATCGTGATAAGGATCGTATCTAAGCGGATGGCGCGAACCAGCGATTTGGTATCTACCAAACCATATTCATCAACCGGGAGATAGGTGACGCTATATCCATTATTCTCAAGAAATCGACACACTTCCAGGATGGCGGGATGTTCCACAGCGCTGGTGATAATATGTCCCGAATTATATAGGCTGGCGATGCCTTTAACCGCCATATTGTTTGATTCGCTGCCGCCGCTGGTGAAGATAATCTCATCGGCGGAACAGTTTAGCAGTGCCGCCAATTGTTCCCGGGAATGCTCAATTGTTTTTTTGGCTTCCTGTCCGAAATAGTGACTGCTGGAAGGATTCCCGTAGTGGTTTTTCAGGAACGGCATCATGGCGTTAATGACTTCCGGTAATAAAGGTGTGCTGGCGTTATGGTCTAAGTAGATTGGTTTCATAATTTCACTCTGTCATAATTTATTTACTGTTTATATGCATATTACAAGTCTGTTTCCAGCGCATTTTCATAGTGTATCAGATTCAGGGGAATATCAGGGTATTTATCTGTAAAATAATGATATTTATAAGGATAAAATTGTTCTTGGGAAAATTTTGTTTCATAGGCTTTCTGGTTTTGAATGATAAAATCTACCTCGTGTTTATTTTGAGTTCGCCAGTATTTAATATCCATTTCGTCATATTTGTCTAGTAATCTACGAAAGATGTAATTTTCAAATAGATTACCCCTGTCTTCTCTAAAAAAAAGGGCGTTGAAATTACGCAAAAAATGATTTCTTAAACCGAGGTCGTTAAAATAGACTTTCGGTGATTTTCTCAGCTCTTTACTCAACTTACGGTAAAATGGCTTTATAAGACTAATGTGAAAAGATTTCTGCATCAGTTCAGTATAGGCATTAATCGTAAGATGATTCATGCTGAAATCACCCGCTATATTATTATAACTGACGATGCCGCCGACTCTTTCGGAATATATTTGAAGTAGAGTCAAATACGCATTTGGATGTTTTAGATTAGATTCAAGGGCGTCTTTCTTTACGTAAGAGTTCGCAATTTCTGCTAATATATGTTTTTTCTCTTCAATATCGGGTTCCAAAATGACTTCAGGATATCCGCCAAAAATGATATATTCCTGTAAGAGAGTGTATATTTCATCTCTGAAGATTGGTGGAATTTTTTTATTTATGAAAGGCGTTAATTCTGTTCTATCTTTAAAAATAAGCATTTCTTCAAAACTTAAGGTCGGTAGTTTGAATAATCGTTTTCTGCCGGCCAGAGAGTCCGTAAATTTTTTATCTATATAAAAACTTGAGGAACCACTGACAATAAATTTGATTTTATCATGGTATTTGTCGTAATGATATTTTAAAAAATTAGAAGGAATGTCAAGATATTGAATCTCATCAATAAAAATAATCGTTTGTCTGGTACGATCAATAGGCGGAATTACCAGAAACAACTTAGCCGGATGTTCATTAAGTACTTTTAAAATATCGGGATCCTCAAGAGTAAGAAAGAAAATCTGATTTCGATCCTTTTTCAACTCTTTCATTAATTGTTGCATAAGCGTAGTTTTTCCGGTTTGCCTGGCTCCAACAATAAGGCTGATTTGTTTTTTCTTGAGATGGTTTTTTAATTTATTAAATAAAAGGCGCTTTTTCATAATAGCAAATTATACCATAAAACCGTGATTGTCAATAACAAATTATCCTAATTATAAGCGTGTCTCATTAACAAATTATCTGATATATAGGTGTGCTTAATAACAAATTATCTTAAACTGAATTTATTTGGCTGATATTTTATTGTGACGTTAGTACCATCCAACAAATCTCAGAAAGCAATTATATGTGTCATCTGGAAGAACTAAGTGAATGAAGAATCTCCATAACTAATTCGATTGCTAAAGAAAAATCGCATTGGTCATTAGTATCTTACAAGTCAATTTCTTGTCCCGACGCGTCGGGAGAATATTTGGAGTTCTCGACGGTAAAAACACGTTTCAACGTATGAGTTGGTTTTGAACATTAGACATTGAGATTTGGGATTTGTTTGACATTTGAGATTTGAAATTTGACATTCTGGTTTATCCAGGTTAGGGATTCTTCCCCGATAAATCGGGGTTCCTCTTTCAGATGACAGCTTTGGGTCTTTTTATCTCAAAGAGATCCCTTTGGGACGATTCCATCAAACATCACTTTCTTGGTATCTTAGTGGCTATGAATAATTCAGGTTAGATAGAATCGAATAACAAACTGAAATCAGCGCTCGTTACGGAATGAGTCAGGGCGCCTATTGAAATAACATCCACACCGCTTTCGGCATAATCCCGGATGGTTTCAATAGATATATTTCCCGATGCTTCAAACAGGATATGATTGTAGAGTTTTTTTGCTTTAGCTTCGGCAATCAGTGCGGGAATGTCTTCCGGTGCAAAATGATCAAACATGATGACAAAAGGGAACGGAGCCGTGATATTCTTCATATAGCCTAACATCTCGCGGTATTCATCCGTATTTGTCACTTCAATTTCGATAAAGCGCAGATAAGGATAGGCTGAGATCATTTCCGTAACCGCCAGTTTCAGACTATCGGGATTTTTCGACTTTCGCAGAATCGCCAGGTGGTTTTCCTTCAGCATTGCCGCATCGTGAAGCCCTAATCGGTGAGTCAGTCCTCCGCCGCATTGAATGGCGCGTTTGTCAAGCAATCCCCATAGAGTTTTGCGGGTGCCGACGACAAATGTATTAGTACCTGAAATCCGCTCCACGTATGATCTTGTTGCTGTTGCAATACCGCTTAGCCGCTGAAGAATATTAAGAATTGTACGCTCGACGGTAATAATCTCCGCCGCCTTGCCTTCAATGTGTAACAGGACATTACCGGCTTCAATGACGTCTCCGTTTTTGAAAGGCGAAGTAGCGGTTAATTCTTTCCGTGATAGTAAGAAGAATATGGTCTCATCAAGTCCGGCAATAATTGCAGAGGATTTGGCAATTACTCTGGTGTTCAGAGATGTTTCATAAGATTGTTCGGGGGTCAGTGACGCATCGCCTTTGCCGATATCTTCATTCATCATTCGAGAGAAAAAATCGCCGACATAATCCCGGTAAGATACATTATTAAGACTTAACTCTATATCGGCGTCAAAAGCGTGGCGAATAACCTGATTTCTATCCGACTGTTCCATGATCTACACCCATGATTTTTTTAAATTCCTCAGCAACCTGTAAAATAACCGCCGATTTCGGAAGATGCATTGTTTTAAATACAGGTTTTTTCAAATGAGGTCCTCTTGCTGTAAATATTCATCGCTTAAATTTAATAAAAAATCTAAGGTTTTTAAGGAGAAACCTCAACGATCCCGAAAATTTCTTTTGATGAATAGAAAACCGGTCAGGGATTCCATGGAAATATTAGTTGCTTAATATCATTTGACTTAAGCCGGGTCACAGGTGCAACCAATTGAGTGGTAGCTATTCCGGCTTGAGTTAAGTAATTGTCTCTTGTTGATAAGTACCGGGAAAAACTTAACACAAGCGCCTGGCTGGTGGGTACGATAACATAAAGAATATTGAAGGCGCTTATGTCAAGGTGCATGTGATGGGTTAGTCTTTTTTATTGTTGGACATATATTTTGACAACAATTCTTCAATTTTGTCGGCAATTTGTTCAGGACTGTCGGATTTAGAAAAATTATTTTTATTCCCTTCTAATATATCGCAAATCATATTCAATTTTTCATTCAGGAAATCAAATAAATATTTAAGGCGCTCTTTATTTGAAGTTTCCCAAAATTCACCTTCATCGGTCACCTCTAAATTTTCTATATATTTGGACTTAATGTATCTGAGCAGTTTAATTAATACAATATGAATATCCGGAGAAGAGAACTGGGTTTTTACACTTACGACTAATTGATGCTTATCGTTTTCTTCATAAAACGGGATACTTATCGGAGAACGAAGATGACCTTTTTTATCGAAAATAAATCCAACCATTTCACACTCTTTATGAATAGTAAAAACGATTCCTTTTATTGGCGGATGATCAATATCATTTTCTTCTTTTTCGATTATTGTATATTCCCACTTCATATCCCCGCAAATATCGCTGATCTCATCTATGAGACTGTCAATATTTACAGGATCATTTATTCTGCCTTTGTAATGAACTGTTACTCCCATGATTTATTTTGCCTCGCTCTCTACGATTCAGATTTCTTCCTTGGTCAGACCGTAGAGTTTATAAACAAGATGGTCAATTTGGCGTTCATATTCTTTGACTCCTGTCCATATCTTTTATTTCAATCCCTTTTGTATCGGTAATTTCAATGCGTTTGCATCAGGAAGTTTCCCCACCAAATATTCGGGCAGCTTCTTTGTGAGATAGTATTCAGCAACACCTACGGGCTTTTTGACACTGCGTAAGGCATACTCAACCACAATGTTATCCTTATCTGCGCATAGAATAATGCCTATTGACGGATTCTCATCTTTCAACTTCACTTGTTCATCTAATAGATTTAAGTAAAAATCCATTTTACCGGCATATTCTGGTTCAAACTTGCCGATCTTAAGCTCAACTGCCACGAGGCATTTCAGGTTGCGGTTGAAAAAAAGAAGATCAACGAAATATTTGTTGTTCTCCAGCGTTAGCCGGTATTGATTGCCGATAAATGAAAACCCGTAACCAAGCTCCAGGATAAACTGTTTGATCTTCTCTACAAGCCGTTTTTCAAGCTCCCGCTCCAATACCGGTTTGGTAATGCCAAGAAAATCAAGGCTATAAACGCTTTTTATGGATTCATCCGCCTGCTCGGCAATATGAACAGGTAGGGCTCTCGGAAAATTGTGGGTTTTCTTTCTTTGGCTCAATAGATACGCATTGGCTTTTATCTGATTGAGAAGCACATTCCTTGACCAGCCGAATTTAATGCCTGATGTTATGTAATATTCCCGCTCTTTCATGTTTTTTACTTTCTGCATAATGAGAATGTTATGTCCCCAGGGTAATTCTGGCACAAGTTGTGCCAGTTTTTCTTCTTTATATTCAAGATAAAACATTCTCATCCGCCAAAGATTATCCCGGGAAAATCCTTTAGAATTAGCATATTCATTAATAAGGTCGCGGGATAATTGTTCCACAACTCTCTTACCCCAACCAAATTTCTTCTGGCGCTCTACGATGCGTTTACCAATATCCCAGTATAGATTTATGAGTTCTTTATTGACCGACCTAATTGCCTGAATACGTGATGCAACAATACGCGATTTGATTTCATTCAAAAATTTAATGTATTCTTTTCCTGCTATATTTTTCATTATTTCCTTCCTGAATTTTCTATGATGGCAATTTCGTCTTTTGTAAGTCCATACAGCTTATACACCATCCGGTCGATCTCACGCTCCAGCGCCTTCACCTGCGCCTGTTTTTGCGGGTTTTGTAGATAATCTTCGGCTTTGGTGATGACAAATATGCGATCGACAAGTTTAGTAAATGGATTCTGATCCTTAGTAGAAATTGTCTTAATAGGCATGCTTTTAGCATCATTTGGATAGAAATGTAGTTTTTCTGATAAGAAACACATAAAATACCAACTCATCAACTTTGAGTTTAAAATTGCCAGAAGATATTTATAATCATAATTACTGCTGTTTGTGATACGCTTTTTTGTAATTCCCCTTTTAACCGATATATGTTTTGCATTTACCAGAAAGTGCCATTTCACACAGTTGATTACTGTATGGCTGTTATAAAAGTTTTTATTGTCAAAGGCAAAACGTAACTCATCTTTAACCACGTTGATTGTAACTAGTTTCGGATTCTCAAAAAGTTCTGCGAACATTGGATTGTAGTGTTCTTTTGGGTGATAACTAAGCCAGCCATATTGAGCAAAATAATAGCGCTCTATATTCTTTCCTTCCAAATATGGCTTGAAGGTTGATTTGTAACTTTCGCTTATATAATGATCTTTTCCTATCTTTTTGGTTTTGTGATTAAGTCTAGCGCCATAAGCAACAAAGCAAATATCTTCAAGTGGTAATGTATTCAATAATATTTTCCCCCGCATAGAACGGGCTTCAGATAGATATTTTGTCTCGAAACGATAATCTTTCAAATCTAAAAATTGCTGCTGATCTAAAAAGAAGGTTGACAAACTACATTGCTGAAAATCATCCGCGGATTCAGCTCTTTTTATAGTTGTGTTTCTTTCATTTTTGGTTTTCTGAACACGGAGTACAATGTTTTTCACATTTGCTGTTTCAAAAACAAAATAATCGCTTGTATCCAGAATTTCAGATATGAAGAAATTGTCTATCAAATGCTTGCGCAATTTTGTGCCATATTTCTGGTTTGTAAATGCATACGGGATAATAAACGTCAGCAAACCGCTATCTTTAATTAGGGCAAGAGAATTTTCGATAAAAGCAGTATAGATATCAGTACGCCCTAAACAGGTTTGATAATGTAAAAAGATATACTGTTTCAATTTGTCATCCAGGCGCTCTATATTTACGTACGGTGGATTGGCAATCACCACATCAAAGCCCTTCTTCTCATGAAACACCTCCGAAAAATAGACTTCAAAATCAAATTCCTTATGTCCGTCGGTTATCCGGCTGATGAGTTCATCAATCTGCTGTTTGTATTCCTGTTTTTTGGTGGGATTGGTTTCATTAAAGTAGAGCGGTTTTAGTTGTTCCAATTCTTTAAATAAGTAATCGTTCAATAAATCCCTTTTAACTCCCAATAGCGAATTGCCGCAGACAATTTTATAATCCAGGTTTGGCAAAGGCTTAATTCGTTTGATATCTTCCTCGTCCACCACTAGCGACAGCCACAGCCGAAGTTTGGCAATCTCCACCGCGCCGGGGTCGATATCCACGCCGTAGAGCGATTTTTCAATGCAGTCTCGCTTAAACCGGTAAATGGTTCTTAACCCACTTTTCATTCCCCACTTATCAAGGGGAGGGGGGTTAAGAAAAGTCGTCAGTACATTTCTGGTCTTCACGATCTCGTGCATCATGCCTACGGGAAAGGCGCCGGAACCTACCGCCGGATCACAGACAGTAATATCCGCCAGTTTACCATCAATCAGTTCGGCGTTTTTTCTGATGGTGTCAGGCAGTTTCGTTTTTATACTGGTAGTCTTTTGCTCCCCTTTTTTAATCTTTTGTTCTTTTTCTAAAAAAATTGCTTCGTTTTCGCTCACCTGCTCGCCATATTTGATCAGGGTTTCAAGGTCTTCTTTTGATATCTGCGGACTTGATTTGAGTTCGGCAATCAAATCAAACTGACCTGTTTTTACTTCATTGCCAAAAGCGTCTGTTTGAGTATCGCCAATCTTTTGATACGAAGTTATGCCTTTATTAAATTCTGTATGAAGATAGTTTATTAAACTTTGCTGGCACATATAGTGAACGATTTCGCGGGGAGTGTAGTATGTGCCTTTGGATTTGCGGTCTTTTACTGCCAACAGATTTTCAAATACTTTTCCCAGCATTTCCGGGTCAACCGCGACTTCCTTTTCCAGCGGCTCGTCTTCTTTGACGGTGAAATTATAGCGGTCAAAGACGTCCAGGATGCCGTTTCCCGTATCGCCTTCTTTGGTTTTAGTCCTGTTGGAAAACAGTTCATTGGGCAGAAGAATATCGGTATGCACCCAGTCGTAATTATTTATGGGATCAAAGAGTCCGCCATTGAGAAATGGGATTTTGCTGTTAAAATATTTGTAATAGTCGTCATCGTGGCGGCGGTCAATCCGTAGCGCCTCATAAAAAAGCGGCTCCAAAATATCGTTAAAGAAATTAGTATGTTTGTCGTTGCCGCCTTTTGGGAATTCATCCCTTCGGGAAAAGAGTTCACGTAAAAAATGTTTAGTGCCCGTTCCCCATTCGGCGTCGCGCTCAACGCCGAACCAGCCCTTTTTCTGGAGGAAGTAGAGAAAGACGATCTGTCCCAGGAGTTTTTTGGCAAAATTAACGGCGTCAACGCCTTTGATTTCGAAATCGGCTTTGATTTTTGAGTCTTGTGTAACGATTTCATCAAGTGTTTCTTTTGTCCGCAAAAAGAGCTCGCGGTATTTTTCAAAGAATTCTTTGGTAACTTTTTCAATGTTAAAGGCTTCTTCAAGTTGAGCAAGGGTAGGGTTGTGCCGGTCGTCTGTAAGGATTGGAACCAGCCGGCTCTGGGCTGTATGGCTGGATTCGTTTTTACCGACCAGAAATGACCAGCGTCTGGCAGGAGTAAATTCCTCTTTTACCTTCATTTTTCCAGATTCGGTTTGTTCGAACTTGTAATCCATTTTGACAAGAGAAAAGCGCCAGTCCTCTTCGTTCGGAGAAACAAACGCCACGAGAGCGGCATCTTTGCTTACATCACTGCCATATTTACCTTCAAGGTAACCTGCAATAAAATTTCGCTGTCTGGTTCGGGCGCGCTCAATTGATGTTTCCTTATTTAGATAAACAACAAGAATATCAATTCGGTTTTCACTATCACTATATTTACCAATCCGTTCATATCTGCTAATAAATGGTTTATAGGCGTCCGGTATAAATTTACCATAATATGCAAAGTGAGAATCGTCAATTTGATTAAGAAGATTTTTTGCAAAACCGGTAAACCTGTCCTTATCAAAAGGATTTTCAAACGTTGTTTTGATGATTGTTTGCGCTTGTTGTTTATCCATGTTTTATTCCTTTGAGCCGTTTGTGAGCCCTTTATGAGCCCTTTAAGCCCTTTAACAGTGTTGTGCAAATAATTGTGCAGGGCATGTGCAATTATTGGTCTTTGAGCGGCCAATTCGGCCAATTATCGGCCAATAAATTTTTAAGTTCATATTTTGCCCCTATGCCTGTCGTGACATTTTATCAATAGGTTCTTCATTTTTGCATCATTTTTGCATCTTTTGCATCATCGTTGCATTTATTTTGAATCATTCATAATATAATGCACCTGCCTTTTACCAATACCAACCATCTTTAAAATGCCTTTTTCAACCAGGTTAGTTAAATCTCGGGTTGCTGTTATTCTACTAATATCTTTTATCAATTCTCTATAGGCGTTATTCGTTATTTTCCCGTTTTCCGTAACATACAACACAGCCTTAATCTGTCTTTCATTCAAATCCAATTTCCTGAGGTTTTCCTCGCTCCATTTATCCTTATAAAAAGTCACGGTCATCACGCCTTTTTAGCGCCCCTTTCGCCCCTTTAGCACCCCTTTAAAATATAATACGGCTTTCATTTGCCTTTCATTCAACCCGATCTTTATTAAAAATTCTTCAGTCAATTCATTACTTTAAGCAGTTTGTGTTCTGTATCTGAATCAGTCCGTTTCCGATATCCGACATTTATCCGACATATCCGCCGGGAAACCACCATTTATCCAAAATTTAACTGATAACAGATCGCTTTTTGTCTTCAGTATTTTTGCCTCGTTTTTGACTCATTTGACCCATTATTGCCCTTTTTTTGCCCCATTTGCCCAATTATTGCCCTTTTTAATTTCATAAAATGTCCCTCTACCTCGTGTACCTGTTTTCTCGAACAGGCCTTTTTGCACCAATTCATCTAAATCATTGGTAGCGGTTCGCTTCGATACCTCAAATAATCCTTGATACTCACTGTTTGTAATTCTGACATTTTCCTTTACATACATCACTGCTTTTATCTGTCTTTCATTCAGTCCGAGTTTCTTTAATTTTTTCTCAGTCCATTTATCCTTATAAAAGGTAACAGTCATCACGCCGTTTTCTTCTTTAAAATCAGGTTCCGGCAATCTCTGCTCGACACATTTTTCCACGATTTTCAATGTGCCGCGTCCCCAGGCTTCAATAAAACCGGCATAGTAAAAAGTTTCTGCTAACAGCTTATTTCTCGGTCTGGACAGATGCTCGGTTTTCAGCGATTCCACCGGCACCTCAGGCGGCAAACTACCGGCATTCATAATGATGAGTTTATCGGGATAGACTCTAATTTGAATTTGAGAAAAACTTCGGTAATCCCGATGAATGAGTGCATTTATGATTGCCTCCCGCAAGGCTTCATAAGGATATTCAAGAATATCACGGCGATGGATGCCTTCAAATTTTATATTGCTCTGTAAATATTTGGTCCGGAGAATTTCCAATGTGGTTTCCAATTGCTGAAACAGATTACCTTTGACAATATCGGTTGTTTGAATATCGGTATCGCTTAAGAATCGCCCGATTTTTACACAAGCGTGGCTGTAAGAACGTTGTACTTCTCTGCCAAAAAGCATAATTGCCGCTCGTTTCAAATGCTGATTTTCGAAAAGATTTAATTTTTTTAAAATTGTGGCAAAATCTTTTTCACGAACAATTGACGGAATACGATCAACAGCAAAACGTTTAAAATCTTCAATGGTGGATTCTTCCAAAAAATCCCAATTCCCGCTATCTTCAAAAGCGTCATCCCATTCTATTCCGGTTTTTCTTATCAAAAAATCAGCCAGCTCTTTTCCCTGTAGTTCCTGCACAGTGCTTCCGCTCCTGAGATAATATTTGCCATTGTAGGAAATGGGTACAGATGACGGTACAACTGTGATTTTGATTATATCCTTACTACTTTTTCTGTTCAGTTCAACTGAAGGTATAATTCCGAGTTTATTTCTGATGGTATTTGGAATATCCTCAAGCAATTTTTTGACATTTTTTAAACCGAATGATTTTCCGTGGTCATCCAATCCAATATATAAAACGCCGCCACGGCTGTTTGCAAACGCTGAAACGGCTTTAAGGCAGTCATTTCGCCAGTTTTGTTTATATTCAACTGTTTGAGATTCTTTATTCGTCATATATTATTCTCCTGCTAGATAGAGTGAGAGTATGACTTCACGTTTTCCGAATACCGCCGGATTTTGCTCTGCGTAATGTCCTTTTAAAAGACGTTCGGGAATATGGTTTTGTAGTGTAGCCAGTACTTTAAACGGATTCATCAAATCTTGATTTAGCTCATTTAATGCTTTGAGTGTTTCTTTGGTTGTTTGTTTGGGCAGTCCGCCTTCCTCAAGCTGAGTCAATACTTTATTAAGGTAAAACTCCTGGTTTTCGGTGAGTTTCTGCGTATTTTTCATGGTTGCCTTTAAAATGCGCAGAATATTGGCGGCGCTGTCGCGTCCTCTTCTTTTTTGAGGTTCAACCATTTCTTCGGTGGTAGCGATAATAAAAGCTTCCTTGTTGCTGTCTAAAAGGTCATACATCTCGCTTGGAAGTTTTTTCTTTTTTTCATCCGGCCGGCTTTCAAGCAGTTTTGCCGCTGATATAAAATCCAGTTCTTCGGCTGTTTGCTTTACCTGCGCTATGCCTGCCTGTGCCGTTGTCACGGCAGACAGGAAGAACTTCTGCAGTTTCCCGCGGCGAAAATAGGTGATAAGCGCTCCGGCAACAGCATGGTTTTGTTTTGCTGTGCGTGCTTTTTTCGGCAGGCGTTTGATTTTCTCAAACAGATCCGGATTCTTGTCGCGGATATCTTTAATAATGTGTAGATATTTCAGTTCGCTTTCTTCGGCTCCATCATCGCCGGTCAGGGTTTGTTTGGAAATTAAACGGTTAAAGAGTTCGTGTGAGGCGACCGGTTCCCCTTCGGTTAACAACGCAGCATCGCCGCCTAACAGAGTTAAAAATGCGTTGATTTTTGCTTCTGCGGCTTCTTTTAGTTTTATCTCATCATTTGATTGTTTGGTGGGAAAGAAATTAAAGGTGTAAATTTTATCAAATTTGGTATCTACGCGATTGATACGTCCGACTCGCTGCATCATCCGTGTGGGATTCCAGGGAATGTCATAATTTACCACAACATTGGAACGGTGCAGGTTCACCCCCTCGGACAAAACCTCTGTAGAGACCAGAATGCGGTAATCATCTCTGGGGTGGCGTACGTTAGCGTCAAAATTGTCAATAACCTTATCGCGGGTTGCCTCTCCCGATCCACCTGTAAAACAGAGTGCGGTACCGGGAAATTTGTCATTTATGTTTTTAAACAGGTATTCGGCTGTTTCTTTTGACTCAGTAAAAATTATGAGTTTGCTTTGCTTCAGGATTTTTTGGTTTGTAAGTTCATCCAAAAATTTAAGCAGTTTTGGGTCTCGTTGAACTTTTTGCCAGAGGAATCTGGTGGTTTTCAGTATTTCAAGGTCGTTTTTTAGATCAATAATGAAATCATTCTTAAATTCATTGTTTGCGAACTTTACAGCTTTGCCCTCATCAATTAACCTTTGAATAGCTTTGTCATCGTCATTTTCCAGATACTCAAAGATCTTCCGGGAATATTTTTTGCTTACATAAACATTGCCATTGTTAAATTCCTTAATGAACATCTCATAAGAGTAGATGAACCGATCAATGGAGTTTCTAAACGCGAAGAAACTGCTTTCCAGCCTTTTGACTAGCAGAATTTTCATGAATTTGCCCATGTTCTTCTGGGATTGCTCCTCCAGCTGATCTATTGAACCTTTGTAATACTGTGGTAACAGAGGCGTGTAACGGGCGTAGGTGAATTTTTTAGAAATTAATTCGATGGTTGTATTAAAGATTCTATCTTCCTCGTCATTAAGCTGGTAAAAGAGCGGTTCCGGATTATCAATATCAGGGAACTTCAAGTTTTGTTTTTTAAAATCATTTTCAAAATGTTTTATGATTTCGGTTCTAGTACGACGCACCATTAACAATTTAAGCACTTTTTCGCGGATCTCTTTGGCGTTCTCTTTGACGGTTTTTATGTATTCGGAATAATCCCGTTGTCTGTCCAGATTTTTTATTTTCTTTTCCAATCCATTGAAGAAAGTTTCAAGGTCGGGCAAATTGGGAATGGTGCTTTTCCTGGCTTTTTGGAACAGCTTTATCTGGCTTAAAATGTCTTTTGGGGAATTATTATAAGGGGTGGCGGTTACTAAAATCACTCTTTTTCCGCGGCAAATCTCGGCTAATTTCTCATAGGTAATATTCGTTTCCGTTCTAAAACGGTGAGCTTCGTCGATGATAATATTTTTGTATTTTTCCGTTCCTCTACGAAGAATATGATCTAATTTTCCTCTCGATTCAAAATCAGCCGGCACTCTGAAATCTGAAAAGATATTTGGCCATGATCCGGGATTCCTTTTATCAAGTAAAACGGGGGGCGCTATCACCAGAGTTCTCCCGTCAATCTGCCCGGCAAGCATGGCTGAGATGTAAGTTTTCCCAAGCCCAACGACGTCAGAAATAAAAACACCGCCATATCCCTCAAGAATTTTTTTCGCATTTAATACCGCCTGCTTCTGATATTCCAGTTTTTTAAATTCTCGCGGTAAATATTTGATAAATACTTCGTCAGTCTGGCTTAATTCGTCCTTGAAATATTCGTAGAGAAACTTCAGGTAAAGCTGATAAGGCGTAATGTTTTGGTTTAGCCATGTTTTTTCCTGAATTGTCTGAATATATTTTTCGCTGACATCTACGGAATTCTGCCATAACTCCTCAAATTTATTTTTGGCAAATTCATAGTCAGCACGATTTTTCAGTTCGACATTAAATTCAAGATTATCTACTAAGCCTGATTGGGTAAAATTGCTGGAACCGGTAATAATTCTGCCGATATCGCGGTCGCCTTCAGCGAATGTCATAATGTAAAGTTTTGCATGAATATTTTGAGAAGGGTAGGCTCTGATTTCCAGTTTCTTACCGCGAATCCATTCAATAAATTTTTCAACACCTTCTTCGACTTCCCGCTTATCTTCTGAATCTTCCAGCTCCTTTTCCACAAGTTCTGAATATTCATGTTTTGTTTCCGCGTGGGAAAATTGCAGCGCCTGCTGCGGGTTTTGATTTGCTTTTTTTAATGAATCATAGGTCTGTTTGCTTGTGCTTATGCCAATCAGAATTCTAATATTTTCTGTATTTTCTAATGATTTATAAACAGCATAAAAACCGCTTGTATAAAAATACCCGACCAGGCAGTCAAAAAATTTTGTGTCTTTTATCAAGATACGAAATCTCGTTTTAAGGTTTTGCTGCTCTTCGTTGGTAATGAAAGTTAAATCCGTGTTGATCATATTTTTGTTTCCTTAATTGTAATGCACTTTCATTTTTAGAACTAATCCTTGAAATAATATAGATAACAAGTTATCACTCAATTTAGCAATAAATGTCCATATCCATCCATTTTTTCAAAACTTATCATATATAGCCATTTTTAAACTCATAAAATCCCCGGATTTTCCGTAAACCGTATTCGTGGTGATATTATATAAAAAATCACAATATGGCAATGGAATTTTATCAGGTTGCAGCAGCGGTTTCAATTTGGGTCAGGGATATTTTGGGGAAATTATAATTGATAAGCGATACAATATGTCCTGTACGTTTTAAAGGTTTTTGCTATAGTGGAATTTGAATCCGGAAAATCACGCCTTTTTGTGAGCGAGTTTTTCTTTATAGTCTTTTATCGCGGCTTCCAGGGCTTCTTCCGCAAGGTTTGAACAGTGCATTTTTATGGGTGGCAAGCCATCCAAAGCTTCGGCAACGACTTTATTGGTAATCTGCCGGACTTCATCGATTGTTTTACCTATAACGAGCTCAGTCGCCATTGAACTGGTGGCGATAGCGGCGCCACACCCGAAAGTTTTGAATTTGGCGTCAACAATTATGTTCTCTTTTACTTTAATATACATCTCCATGACATCACCGCACATCGGATTTCCCACATGTCCGATTCCATCGGGATTTTCAATTTCACCCACATTGCGTGGATTACGGAAGTGATCCATTACTTTTTCGCTGTACTGTTCCATTAATTCAGTTCCTTATTTTTTATAAAGTGGCGACATGGCGCGCAATTTTTTGACTATGCCGGGCAGCACTTCGACAACATAATCCAGATCGTCTTTCGTTGTGTGTTTTCCCATTGAGAACCGCACAGAGCCGTGTGCAAATTCGTGAGACAGCCCAATCGATAGCAGGACATGACTGGGTTCCAGGTTGGACGAACTGCAGGCCGAACCGGTTGAAGCGGCGATTCCTTCCATGTCCAGGTTCAGCAGGATTGATTCGCCTTCGATACCCTCAAAGGAAATATTGACGTTATTGGGTAATCGGAGGGAGGAGTGTCCATTTAGACGGGCGTCATCGATATTATCTAAAATTGTGCGAATGAATTCATTCCGCAATTTGGTCTGCCGGGTCGCTTCATTTTCCATGACTTTTCCGGCGATCTCAACTGCTTTTCCCAACCCAATAATGCCGGGCACGTTTTCGGTAGAAGCCCGTCGGCGTCGCTCCTGATCGCCACCGTGGATCAGGGGCGTGATTTTAATCCCTTTTCGTATATATAATGCGCCGACACCTTTTGGTCCGTAAAATTTATGACCGGAAATTCTGAGCATATCAATATTCAGGTCATCAACATTGACGGGTATGTGACCGAAGGTCTGGACGGCGTCGGTATGGAAGGTGATTCCGTGTTTTCGGGCGATCTCGCCAATCTGGCTGATCGGCTGAATCGTGCCGATTTCATTATTGGCGTGCATGATCGTAATTAAAATTGTCTGCGGAGTGATTGCTTTTTCCAATTCGTCCAATTTAATGATACCATTGTTATCAACCGGTAAATAGGTGACATTGAATCCATTTTTTTCTAAAAATTTACAGGTATATAAGACTGCATGATGTTCAATTGAAGATGTGATGATATGATTGCCTTGTTGTTGTTTGGCGAGGGCGACGCCTTTGATGGCAAAGTTGTCGCTTTCGCTGCCGCTACTGGTAAAGACGATTTCTTTTGAATTCGCACCCAATGCGTTTGCGACTATTTCACGCGCATTTTCGATGGTGTTTTTCGAGATACGGCTTATTGAATAAATGCTTGAGGGGTTTCCGTAGTGTTCGTGAAAATAAGGCAGCATGGCTTCCAATACTTCCGGATCAGTTGCCGTTGTAGCGGCATGATCGAGGTAAATCGTTTTCATTTAAGTTCCTCATAATGAGTTTTATTGTAATATTTATCGACCAAATCCTGAAGGGTAAAACCGGCTAAGGTTGTTGAAATTGTTTCCTCCAGTTTCGTCCAGATATCTCTGGTGATACAAAATCTCGACCGGCTACACACCTCTGGGGATTCAACGCATTCAGATGGGTATAGATGCCCTTCGAGAACACGGATAATATCTTTCAGAGTGATATCCGTTGGCGCTTTGGCTAATGAGTATCCACCTCGCGCTCCTCTTGTGGCGTAGATTAAGCGGGCAGTTTTTAAAGGCGGCACAAGATGCTCAAGATAACGCACGGAAAGATCTTCTTTTTCAGCGATGTCTTTCAGCAACATGGGACCGTTGCCATAGTTCAGCGCCAGCTGAAACATCAGCCGCGCTCCATATTTTCCCTTTGTTGAAATTCGTAGCATCTTTTGCGATTTTTATAAATTTTTTGTCAAATTTCAGTATTCCTACCAAACTGGTAGGAATTTAAAATAAATAAATATCTCTGTCAAGAAAATTGCTAATATTTATAAAAAAATAGTTGGAAAATTTGAAAATTGAGAAGAAGTAGATTATCTAAAATAATTGGGTGAGAACTTTTAGCAGAGAGTATGCGAGTTGAAAATTCAGTTTAGATCTTGCAATCCCATACATTAAATAGCAAGACATAAAAAACAAGAATACCCAGAAGGATATATAGTCCTGTCTTAACACCCTGTGTTATTCTGAACGATTTTTTCTTTCTTCTATGATGACTTGCCATGTGTTATCCCTGTTTTAACTAATCATATTCTACTGGTAATCTAATTATTCTTTTGAAATTGTTAAATAGAATTTTTCCTTTTTTGATAAATGGTTGGAAACGACGATCCAGACATATATCCAAAATACGGCGAATAACACTCCAATCAGTATTCCGAAACATACATCAAATGGATAATGAACTCCGACGTAAACGCGACTGTAAGAAATTAGTAAGGCTATTGACGCGAATGCATATTTATATCTTCTGAAGAAATACAGTAGTATCATCATAGCGCCGGTCACGTTTGCGGCGTGATTGGATGGAAATCCGTATTTCCCGCCTTTTTTTACCAATAAGCGAACGTCTTCCAATGATCTCGATGGGCGTATTCGTTTAAACGTTGGTTTTAATACCCTGGCGCATATCGGATCGGTGGCAGATACTGTAAGGAAAATGAGCAATGCCGCAATTCTTGCTTTTTTATTGCCGATTATCAGCATGCCGGCCCAGATTAAAAGGATTGGGATTGCCCAGTTCCACTGGTTGGTAATAAACGGCATCATCCAGTCAAAAAATGGATTTGCCATCTTGTGGTTAACAATATAGAAGAGAACCCTGTCGATATGTATAAGATTAGCAATCATCGTTTTACTTTACCAAAGATAGAGTATTATGAGAAGAATCTCAAATGTTAATTTTTTAAAATGTTTTTCTGTAACGTGAATATTGGAAAGCTATTCAAATAGCTTTAAATTTGAATATGAATTGTGATGATTAAGGAAATATTTATGAATTTAATAACAGTCTTAAAATCCAAACTCCACCGGGCAACGGTTACCGAAACAGACCTGGATTACGAAGGCAGTATAGCTATTGACAAGGACCTCATTGAGGCTGTCGGTATGCATGTTTATGAAAAAGTTCAGGTTTTAAACCTGAACAACGGAGCGCGCTTTGAAACTTACGTAATAGAAGGTGAACGGGGTAAACGGGATATCTGTATTAAGGGCGCGGCGGCGAGGTTGGCTCATAAAGGCGACATCGTTATCATTATTGCCTATACTCATATACCTGAATCAGAGGTGGCGTCCTGGAAACCCACTATTATCACACTTGATCCGGATAATAATCCCATCTAACGCAACTCATTATCTTACAAAATTTGTTTGTCCTCTCATTTTAGTGATTAATTTAATTGTATAGGAATTTTCATTTTTTACTGTTTGGAACGATTTAGGAAGGAAGAGTTAATGATTGAAAAATAATAGTGAAATATTTATGTTATGATGAATGAAAATGGAAAAACAAGAGAGGCGGGATTGGAATAT
>JAUVYH010000180.1 GCA_030603165.1 Fidelibacterota bacterium | reverse complement strand
ATTATCTTACATTTTACGGATTAATCCCGTATTCCGTCATTAAGCCACTGATCGTATTTGGCGGGGCTCAGATATCAAACTGTATGGGCAGAAAAGTCAAAGTAAAAGATATTTCAGATTGTATTGATTGTAATGAATACTCATTGAATTATGGAATAATCGCCGGGGTTGATTTTATGTTTAATTCATGGATTGGCTTACGGACTTCATATAATTATTGGCTTCGCAATATAGAGAATAATTTTATTGAAGACAAAAAATTTAGATTAAGTGGGATTCGGTTCAACTTATTGATAAAATTATAGAAATATTATGAATCATTAAAATTTTCATTGATAGAAAAACATAACCATCGGTATTTGTTGAATATTTTCCTGTAATATTTCGAATAATTATCGTAACGGTTTAATAAAAATTTACCTCAAGTCAAACGGCTTTTCGCATTTGATTTTCTTGTAAAAGTTGGCGTAATCATATAAATTTCGTGTCCGTAACTCAATAGAATGTTACGGGCGATTTGAAAGAGAATTGGAAGAATAAAAAATAAAAAAAGGAGAATACCGATGGCAACAAAAATAGCTATTAATGGTTTTGGACGAATTGGAAGAGCGTTTATTCGCGCTTCAAAAGAACTGGGAAAAGACTGGGAGGTCGTTGCTATAAATGACCTGACCGATGCGAAAACACTCGGCGCTTTGCTGAAGCACGATTCGGTTCACCGCAAATTTCCGGGCGCCGTGGAAGTAAAAGATAACGCCATTATCGTCGATGGCAAAGAGATACCGGTTTATGCGGAAAGAGATCCTGCAAACCTGCCCTGGAAAGAACTTGGCGTTGATGTTGTGATCGAAGCAACAGGTGTTTTTCGTAAACGCGCCCAGATTGCCGCTCACCTTGCCGCCGGCGCTAAAAAAGTCGTCTTGACCGTTCCGGCTAAAGACGAAATCGACGCCACTATCGTTCTTGGTGTAAACGATGACGATTTTAAAGGGAACGAAGAGATTGTTTCAAATGCTTCCTGTACCACAAACTGCGCCGCTCCTATGGCAAAAGTTCTCAGTGACACTTTTGGAATCGAACAAGGATTTTTATTAACGATTCACGCCTACACAATGGACCAGAATCTACTTGATGCTCCGCATAAAGACCTCCGAAGAGCCCGCGCCGCCGCCATGTCTGTGATTCCCACAACCACCGGCGCCGCCAAAGCAGTCGGGAATGTAATTCCCCAATTAAAAGGAAAAATAGACGGCGTTGCCTACCGTGTCCCGACTCCGGACGGATCATTGACTGAATTGATTCTGGAACTGAAAAAACCTGCCACCGTAGCGGAGATTAATGCCGCCATGAAAAAAGCAGCGGATAATGAGCTCAGCGGTATTATGTGCTACACTGAAGACGAATTCGTTTCTACCGACGTGATTGGCGAACCCTATTCCGTGATTTTTGATTCCAAGATGACGAAAGTGCTTCCCGGCGGCATGGTCAAGGTTTCCGGCTGGTATGATAATGAATACGGTTATACTTGTCGGATCGTAGATCTCGTACAGAAAATGATTGATAAAATGTAATTAAGGCTGTTCTTTTTGTGAAAACCGTCAACTTTATTTTTGGAATACATAATCATCAGCCGGTAGGAAACTTTGATTTCGTCATGGAACATGCCTACCGGTATAGTTACCTGCCCTTTGTAGAAGTTATAGAAGAATTTCCAAATATCGCCATATCCATTCACCTCAGCGGGTGTTTATTGGAATGGCTCGAAGAACATTATCCCGATTATCTTGACCGTATTGCCGGGCTGGTTCAGCGTGGCAATGTTGAGATTCTGTCGGGCGGTTTTTTTGAGCCTGTTCTGGCAGTAATCTCCGACGTGGATAAAATCGGTCAGATTCAGATGATGAACGACTATATCCGCAAACGGTTCGGCTATGAGCCCAAAGGTCTCTGGCTGACCGAAAGAGTCTGGGAACCCTATCTCGCCAAACCCATTGCCGAGGCGGGTATTAAATACA
Source organism: Fidelibacterota bacterium (assembly GCA_030603165.1). Lineage (GTDB taxonomy): Bacteria > Fidelibacterota > UBA2242 > UBA2242 > UBA2242 > UBA9312. The sequence continues at coordinate 4,333 of JAUVYH010000180.1, read as the reverse complement.
TTACCGTAGATGACTATCACTTTCTGGGAACCGGCAAACAGGAACGGGATCTAACCGGTCATTTTATCACCGAAGAACAGGGAAAAACACTCTCTATATTTCCGATCAGTCAAAAATTACGCTATGCAATTCCCTTTAAAGATCCGCAGGAGACTATCGATTATCTGCGACAGTATGCAACCGAAGACGGTTCCAACGCAATTGTAATGACAGACGACGGAGAAAAATTCGGTGTGTGGCCCGGAACCTATGAAACTGTGTTTGAAAAAAACTGGCTGCGTGATTTTCTGGAAATACTCGACCGGAACAGCAAATGGATCAAAACCTGCACCTTCTCGGATTATTATGTTGATCACAGTCCCAAAGGGAGAATCTATTTGCCAACGGCGTCCTACTTTGAAATGAGCGAGTGGTCGCTGCCCTGGGAAGCAGGTGAAAAATTTGACAAACTGGTTCAGGAATTTGAACATCAGGAGCGCAGCGAAGAGGTCAAACCCTTTATCAAGGGCGGTATCTGGCGGAACTTCCTGTTTAAGTACGATGAATCCAACTGGATGCAGAAGAAAATGCAGCGCCTTTCGGACCGGTATCACCGCATTGATCCCGAGTCCCTGACATCTGCTAAAAGGAAAGATCTTAAAATCGCTCGTGATCATCTCTGGCGGAGCATGTGTAATTGCGCTTACTGGCACGGTATTTTTGGCGGACTGTATCTGCCGCATCTGCGCCATGCAATTTATAAGGAATTGCTGAGCTGTGAAGCGATTCTGAATAAAATCGAGCAGCGCAGCCGCTTATTTATTGAGAAGCTTGATGTGGATGCTGATGGAGATGAGGAAATTCTCATTACCGTAGATAACCTGCACATGGCTTTTGCACCTCACCGCGGGGCAATGATGAATGAGTTTTCATTATTAGATAAGTCCTATAATGTGCTGAATAGTTTGAAACGCTATAAAGAGGCGTATCACCGCAAGGTCACCGAAGCCGGCAAAGAATCTGCAAGCGGCTCGATCCACGACAATGTAATTGCCAAAGAAAAGGGACTGGAAAATTTCCTGAAATATGATAAATATCCCCGCAAAAATCTGTTAGACCATATTATTAATCCATCTGTGACATTGGAACAATTCCGTAACTGTGAATATTACGAAGACAGTGATTTTATCCAGGGCAAATATTCATATAAGATTGACAAAAAACGTCGCAGTATTACATTTACCAGAGATGGATGGGTTAACTGGCAAGCTTTTCGGATTGAAAAAGAGGTCACATTCGATAAAATATCCGTAAAGATCCGCTATCGTCTGACAAATACCGGTGATAAAAATAATCAATTTTGCTTTGGACCGGAATTCAATTTCGCCATGTTAGGTGGAAATTCACCGGATCGGTATTATCTGGCAGACAGTATCCAGTTAAAAGAATCTACTTTAAATTCAAACGGCGCATTGACAAACAAGAAGTCTATGTCGGTAGTCAACGAATGGGATAAATTTAAATTGACTGTAACAGCCGGTAATGCGGATAAATTCTGGTATTTCCCGATTGAGACCGTGTCGCTGTCCGAATCCGGCTTCGAGCGAGTTTATCAGAGTTCGGTAATCGTTCCGCTGTTCGATGTGGAATTGAAACCGGGTGAGACAAGGGAGATTCAGTTAGAATTACAGGCGGCTAATCTTTGCGAAAGTTAACTCCATAAAGTGTGAATATCTTTATCTGTTCGTTGAGAATTCTATCGGAATAGCTTTCGCAAATCTGCTATATCCCTTCATCGAATAAAAATGATCCCGTGGGAATCCATGGGGTTTTTGTTTTATAGCAAATTATGCAAGAAATATTCGGATTGGAGATTGCGTGCTGCTCGTTCCCAAATTCAATTTGGGAACGAGTAGTAATGGCGGATATAATATTCTATTTTAACGATTCAAAAGTGTTTTGTCCCCGGGCTACTTTTTTACGCTGATTGGGATCGAGTTCGATTTTACGCAGCCGGATGTTCTTTGGGGTCACATCTATAAACTCGTCTTCGGCGATAAATTCAATCGATTGATCCAGAGTCAGCAACCGGGGCGGACGCAATGTAATAGTAGCATCGGCTGAGGAAGCGCGCATATTAGTGAGTTTCTTTTCACGAGTGATATTGACATCGAGATCGCTGGTTTTATTACGTTCACCGATGATCATTCCGCGGTAAACTTCTGTGGTGGGGGTGATAAAAAGCTCGCCGCGATCTACCATAGCATAACTGGCATAGGCGGTGACCCGTCCATTGCGGTCGGCAACCAGGGCGCCGGAAACCCGCTGTGGTATTGGACCAAACCAGGGCTGATAATTTTCGAATAGGGTATTCATGACGCCAGTCCCCCTGGTATCGGTAAGGAACTGGCTGCGGAAACCGATCAATCCCCTGGTTGGAATCAAGATATCAAGGTTGACCCGGCCATGACCGTTGTTGATCAGATTTGCCATCCGCCCTTTACGCCGGGAGAGATTTTCCGTGGTCACGCCAACGTATTCCTCCGGCACGTCGATAAAAACCCGTTCAACCGGCTCATGAAGTTTACCATCGATTTGTTTTGTAATTACACGGGGCTTAGAGACCATCAGGGCGTAGCCTTCACGGCGCATGGTTTCAATTAATACTGCCATTTGCAATTCGCCGCGACCACAGACTTCGAAAGCATCGGTGCGATTTTTAATCGGGAGTAGTCGCATGGAGACATTTTTCAGGGTTTCCTTTTCCAGGCGTTCTTTGAGGTGTCGGGAGGTTAAAAAAGTCGATTCGTTACCGGCGAAAGGGCTGGTATTGACGTAGAAAATCATGGAAAGTGTCGGCTCATCGACATGTATGCGCGGTAAAGGTTTGGGATCCTCCATAGATGTAATAGTGTCTCCAATGCGAACACCCGGCACACCGGCAAGGGCGATAATATCACCGGCTTCCACCTTCTCGACCTGTGTTTTCTTTAATCCTTCAAAGGTGTATAATGCCGAGAATTTGACGTTGTTAATAGTCTTAGTTTCGCTGCAGAGAGAGTAATTCTGATTCATTATTAAAATACCGTTAGCCAGACGACCGATGGCGATCTGACCGACATAGGGATCGTAATCCAGGGTTGTTACCAGGAACTGAGGCGTTTTGCCGTCACCGGCTTCCGGTCCCGGAATGGTTTCAATAATCGTCTCGAACAGTGGTTGGAGATTTTCAGAACCGTCATTAAGATCGCGATGGGCGATACCCAATTTAGCCTGGGTGTACAAAATCGGAAATTCGATCTGATGGTCTCCGGCATCCAGATCGATAAAAAGATCGTAAACTTCATTAACGACTTCTTCAATGCGGGCGTCACGACGGTCAATTTTATTGATCACCAGGATCATTGGCAGCTTGTTAGCCAGGGCTTTTTTAACCACAAAGCGGGTTTGGGGCAGCGGACCTTCGCTGGCGTCAACCAATAGAATGGCGCCGTCCACCATATTCAGACCCCGCTCCACTTCACCGCTGAAATCGGCATGACCGGGAGTGTCGATGATGTTGATTTTATAATTTTTATACCGGATCGCCGTATTCTTGGCGTTGATTGTGATGCCCCGCTCGCGCTCCAGATCCATATTATCCATAACCCGGGTTTCCACGAATTGGTTTTCCCGAAAGATGCCGCTCTGTTTCAGCATTCCATCCACCAGGGTTGTTTTGCCGTGATCTACGTGAGCGATGATGGCGATATTTCTGAATTTCTCTTTTCTCATTCTTTATTGTATCCTTCCTGAAAATAACGAGCGGCAAATATACGGGATAAAACCTGATTATCCAACGATATAAAGATACATAACGATGCCTTTTCCCCGGTAAATCACTCACTAAACTTCTAATTTACGCTCATGAAAGAGAATTTTCGATAGCGTCACTATCATACTGTCTGTGAGTCGTCAGGTGGGCAATTAATTGGGTGGAACAGACAAGATTGCTGTCGCCGCCACCGACTAAAGTCGGGAATTGGGAGAGTATATCCTCATCCACCGAATAAATTCGGTGGTTAATGTTTCTTTTAGTAGATTATTCAAAATATCATTTCCAAACGTTAACCACCCAAGTCATTGGGTGGCCGACGAACCCCCAACTACCTTCCCGCTTGCCTCTTTGAGGAATTCATTCGGGAGATTAACCGGCTGAAGTCCCGATGCCTTGGGCTAATCTTCTACACTTAAAAAAATATCATTCAATAGAAACAAGTACTTACGTGACATCAATTTTCTCTTGGCACTACAATATTTGTTTTTCTATGATTTCTACAATTCTCTTATTGTAGGTGGAATAGCTACCCCTACT
>JAUVYH010000161.1 GCA_030603165.1 Fidelibacterota bacterium | reverse complement strand
TGACATGAGGATAGTTTTTAGTCCATTATACCACTGAAAACTATTTTTATTGGATTTTTCATGTAAATCAGTATCTCAGAGATGTCTACGACACAAAATGCTTTATTAGAAGTCTCATGCTAATTCAACGGAATCATATATAGGCGCTTTCTCGAAAAGCTAAACGCTGAAAATTTGTAGAATTGTGTAGAGATTTAGTTCTTTTTAATTTAAGCAACGCGAAAAACATAAAAAAACAATAAAGATGGGTTCGTAAAAAGAGGAAAATATGTCATTCTTGAACGAAGTGAAGAATCTCCATTGTATTGTTCGCAAAGGGATTAGAGATTCTTCGTTATCACTCAGATGACATCTCCGGGACTTTTTACGAGACCATCAATAAACATTTTGGCAATTTATTTTGGATTTTTACTTTTATTAAGTACATTACCACCGATGAAAGCGAATTCGGAAAATAATAACAAAAAATTCTGGTGGTGGCAAATTAATGTCATCCTTTCAGGTTCGCTGATCTCTTAAATTTTATAATCCAATCTCAAATATCTCATAGATCGCAAGCTTGAACGAGGATACGGTTTTATTGCTTTTATTAACAAGAAACTGACAGTAGGAAAATGTAATGAACGAATACCAGAAGATTAAAAAAGCCAAAAAAGGACAAATTGTTACACTATACAGAGAATTAGACCTGACTCCAGACCCTGTGGAATATTTTGCAAAGCTCTCCGATTGGGGACGCAAGAAAAATTGCCTGTTGCTGGAATCAGCAGATATTATAAGTAAATATGGTGAACGAAGCCTCGGAACCGCTGATCCTTGTTTGAAATTGACAGGTAATAAAAAGGAGTTTGTCATCAGAGCGCTTAACAGGGTCGGCAGGTACTTTCTTACCGAGATAAAAGACGATTTTAGCTTTTGTGATGATTTTATTTATACTGAGGATACAATAAAAGGGACACTCAAACCTGTGAGAAAGGCGGTAAATGAGTACGAAAGATTAAAACTTAGAACTCACATGGACATCATTCGTACAATTGCATTTAAATTTGTACCTACTGAAAAGAAATTTATCCCGTATGCGGGACTTTTCGGTGTGATCAGTTATGATTTTATTGACCAGTTTGAGGATTTACCCGAAAACAGGTCCGATATGATAGGTGATCCGGATTACGAGCTCTATTTTGTTGATAATCTTTTTTTAATGGATCATAAAAATAAAAAAATGCGCTTTATTTCTAATGCTCTGATAACAGAACAAGATAGCGATGAAATATATGTTGATTGTGTAAAAAAACTCAGCATATATGAAGAATGTCTTGGATGCTCAGTTACTAATGTTGAACATTCTCAAAATTCAATTTATGAAGCTGTTACCGATACCTCAAAAGAAAGCTACATAAAGAAAGTCAAGAAAATAAAGAGACGTATTAGCGAGGGAGATGTTTTCCAGACCGTTTTGGCAAGGACGATTATTACTGATTGTGATGAGTTGCCTCTGATGATTTATAAAAAATTGAGGAGCTTAAATCCAAGCCCTTACATGTTTTATATTAATAACGAATCAGGGACACTGCTCGGCGCAAGTCCGGAAATGTTTCTCAAAGTGGAAGGCGAAGAGGAAAAACTCGTCGAAATTCGACCTATTGCCGGCACAAAGCCTAGAGGAATTATCAATGGAAAAGTGGATCGAGATCTAGATTCAAGGTTTGAGACGGAACTTAAGCTCGATCCAAAAGAATTGGCGGAACACACAATGTTGATTGACCTGGCGCGAAATGATGTTGCGCGAATCTCAAAAGCAGGAACTCGCTGCGTTGATGAACCGTTTATAGTTGAAAAATATTCTCACGTCCAACATCTGGTCAGTAATGTCAGCGGAATATTGAGAGATGGTCTGGATGCTTTACATGCATATCTGGCTTCGATGAATATGGGCACTCTGACCGGCGCTCCGAAAGTAGAGGCTATGAAATTATTACGCAAATATGAAAATGATAAACGCGGATTTTACGGTGGCTCAGTATGCTACATTACTCCGAGCGGCGATTTTGATTCGTGCATCCTGATTCGATCGATGCGTTTTAAAAATAATCGTGCATACATCAAAGTTGGCGCCGGTATTGTGCATGATTCGGATCCTGAAAGAGAATTTGAGGAGACTGAAAAAAAAGCTGCGGCATGTCTTAAAGCGTTATGTTTTGATGGAGAGTTATGATGAACATTCTATTTATTGATAATTTTGATTCCTTTATTTACAACCTTGTTGATGAATTTCAAAAGCGCTCCTGCAATGTTCTTGTTTATAGAAATAACACTGATATGGCGCTCATAGATAATGTGATAACGCAATTTACTCCAAAGCTTATCGTCATTAGTCCGGGACCTTCGACGCCTCGAAATGCCGGCATTTGTATCCCTTTGATTCAAAAGTATTATGAAAGGATTCCGATCTTTGGAGTATGCCTTGGACATCAGTGTATTGTTGAAGCTTTCAATGGGAAAGTATCAAAATGCAAGGAAATTGTCCATGGCAAACCCAGCCTGATTCAGCACGATGGCAAAGGAATTTTTAATGGTATGAATAATCCTCTTCAAGTCGGCAGATATCATTCTCTTGCTGCCGTCAAAATGCCTTTACAGTTTGAATTAACAGCTCATAAAGATGATATTGTAATGGCAATAAGGCATAAGCAATTCCCTGTAATTGGAGTGCAATTTCACCCTGAGAGTATTCTTACGCCGTCAGGAGGTAAAATAATAGAAAACATATTGGAGATAATGAGATGATTAAAGAGGCAATTACAAAACTAATTAATGGAAAAAATTTAACCGAAAGTGAAGCAGAAACCACGATGGATGAAATTATGAGTGGCAGATGTACAGACGCTCAAATTGGCGGTTTTCTTGTTGCTTTGCGAATGAAAGGCGAGACTATTTCTGAAATCGCAGCATGCGCTCGTGTTATGAGAAAAAAAGCTACCAGAATAAATGTCCATTCCGAAAAGCGGAACAACATAGGCAAAATTGACAATGAAGTCATCCTCGATACTTGTGGCACAGGCGGGACAGGTCTTAATACTTTTAACATTTCTACAATCACAGCTTTTGTCGTAGCAGGAGCCGGTGTAAAGGTCGCTAAGCATGGTAACAAGGCAGCTTCATCAACTTGCGGAAGCGCAGATGTTCTTGGTGAACTTGGCGTTGATCTGAATATGGAACCTGATAAAGTTGCTGAATGTATTAATGAAATAGGAATTGGTTTTCTATTTGCGCCCTTGTTACATAGCGCGATGAAATATGCCGTCAGACCACGCAAAGAGTTAGGGATAAGAACAATTTTTAATGTCTTGGGCCCTTTGACAAATCCTGCCGGCGCAACAGCGCAGATTCTCGGTGTTTATAACAGCGCCTTGACTGAAAAGATGGCTAATGTTCTTAAAAAACTTGGCGCTAAAAAAGCATTTGTGGTTCATGGTGAAGATTCATTGGATGAAATCACAATAACCGGAAAAACTACGATTTCCGAACTTTCCGACGGACAGATAAGAACATATGAAATTGAGCCGGCTGATTTCGGATTTGAAAGAGCCGCATTGGAGGAGATCAGAGGTGGAGATGCACAGATTAATGCTGAAATAGTACTTTCTTTATTAAACGGTGAAAGCGGGACGCGAAGGAATATCGTTATTATGAATGCCGCATACGCTTTAATCGCTGCAAACAAAGCCGACAATATTCAATCCGCCATGAAATTAGCTGAAGAATCTATTGACTCGGGAAAGGCTATGCAAAAGCTCGAAATGTTAAGGAAATTTTAACAGGATGATATTAGACAATATAATCGAACGGAAAAAAGCAGAAGTCGTTAGACACAAAGAATTAAGACCTTTGGAGACTTTCCAGTCTGCGATCAGGAAATCTACCCGTGATTTCAAAGCGGCGCTTTCTGAAAGAGGTATGGGATTAATTGCAGAAATCAAAAAAAAGTCGCCTTCGGAAAACGTCATAATAAAATCTTTAAGCTTTGATGAGATTGCAATAATTTATGAACAGAATTCTTTTGTAAAGGCTCTGTCAATTCTGACTGATTTTACCTTTTTTGGAGGCAACCTTGAATTGTTACGCAAAGCGGAGTCGCTTACTTCCAAACCATTATTGCGAAAGGATTTTATTATTGATGAGTACCAGATTTATGAGTCAAGATTTTTCGGTGCGGATGCGGTTCTACTGATAGCAAGGATTCTTGAGAGGAAACAGATTCAAAAATTTATAGATATTGCGGCTGATTATGACATGAATTGTCTTATTGAAATTCACAATGAAAATGAAATTGAAAAACTTCCGGAAAATATCAAAATATTAGGGGTCAATAATCGAAATTTGGACACCCTGAAGGTCACACTGGATACAACGCTCCAAATTTTCCGGAGACTGAGAATGCGCGCGGAAATCCTGGTTACTGAATCCGGAATCCATAATCTGAAAGATGTAAGGAAAGTCGAAAAAGCAGCCGACGCTATGCTTATTGGAACTTCAATATTAAAATCTGCTGACATTAACAAGAAGATAGATTCATTTTTCAGACCAAGGGTAAAAATATGTGGAATAACAAATTTTGAAGATGCTCGATTAGCGGCAGAACTCGGCGCTGATTTTCTGGGATTTATTTTTTATGATAAATCTCCACGCTATGTTGATCCCGAAACGGTAAGAGCCATAATACGTAATCTGAAAGGCGCTAATACGGACATAAGATTTGTAGGCGTTTTTGTCAATGAATCACCGGAAGAGATCAATAGACTGCAAGAATTTTGCAAATTCGATATTATTCAATTGCATGGCGAAGAATCAGAATCAACCATAAAGTTATTGAATAACCCGGTTATCAAAGCATTTAGAATTAAAGATGAAACCGATGTTGATATTATCGGAAATTTTGAATCGGAATATATTCTTCTCGATAGTTTTCAGGAGGGAGAATATGGCGGGACGGGAAAGGTTTTTGATTGGTCAATCATAGATAAAATTGATGGTAGGAAGATATTCCTTGCAGGAGGCGTCACACCTGATAATTTCCATAGCGCATGTGAAGTTTTACCTTATGCTATTGATATTTCATCGGGTGTGGAGATTTCATACGGAAAAAAAGACAAGGAAAAATTAACCCGGATATTTAGGATGGAATAGATGAAGAAAGGTTATTTTGGAGAATACGGCGGCAGGTTTATTCCCGAGACTTTGATGCCCGCTATTGAAGAGCTTGAAGAAGCTTTTGAAACATGTAAGAAGGATAAAAATTTCAACAAAGAGTTAGACGAATTACTAAGGAAGTATGCCGGAAGACCAACGCCATTGACTTTTTGTAAGACTCTGAGTGATGAAACGAATTGTAAAATTTATCTCAAAAGAGAGGACCTCTTGCATACAGGGGCTCATAAAATCAATAATGCGTTGGGACAGGCTTTGTTAGCAAAATATCTCGGCAAAAAGCGGATTATTGCCGAAACAGGCGCAGGTCAACACGGAGTCGCAACTGCCACTGCTTGCGCTAAACTTGGACTCGATTGTGAAATATATATGGGAGCTGTTGATATTGAGAGACAAAAGCCCAATGTTTTTCGCATGAAATTGCTTGGCGCAAAAGTAATTCCGGTACACTCTGGCAGTATGACTTTGAAAGATGCGATTAATGAAGCTTTGAGAGACTGGACGGCGAGTGTAGAAAGTACGCATTATTTACTCGGCTCGGTGCTTGGTCCGCATCCTTTTCCTGAAATGATTGCACATTTTCAAAGCGTTATAGGAAAAGAAGCTAAAGAACAAATATTAAGAGAAGAAAATAAATTGCCGTCTGTAGTTGTAGCCTGTGTCGGTGGAGGCAGTAATGCCATTGGTATCTTTCGGGAATTCATTGACGATGAGAATGTAAGATTAATAGGTGTGGAAGCCGGCGGTTTGGGTATCGCTTCAGGGAAGCATGCCGCAAGATTCGCTGATAAGAATATCGGAAGACCGGGTATTATTCATGGTACAAAGACCTATGTTTTACAGGACAGATTTGGTCAGATACTCAATACTCATTCAATATCGGCAGGGTTGGATTATTGCGCTATTGGTCCGGAACATGCATTTTTGCAAGAGATACGGAGGGCAGAATATGCTCATGTTACCGATGCAGAATGTCTCGAAGCATTTATACTTTTATCTGAAAATGAGGGTATAATTCCGGCATTGGAATCTGCTCATGCTGTCGCCTATGCCATGAAATTATCGAAAGATATGGCTGCTGAAGATATTATCATAATCAATTTATCAGGTCGTGGCGACAAAGATATTTTTGAGGTGGCAAAACATTTGAAGGTTGTATTATGACATACGATGAGACTTTTAAACGATTAAGAATCAGAAACGAAAAGGCATTGATACCATTTGCTGTAATAGGAGACCCTGATTATGAAACGAGCCTTGAAATCATCAAAACTTTAATTGACGCCGGCGCTGATATACTTGAATTAGGCTTTCCGTTTTCTGATCCTGTAGCAGATGGACCTACAATTCAGGCAGCCGATCAAAGAGCCTTAAAAAGTGGAATTAATACCGATCTTTGCTTTAGAATGATCAAAGAAATTCGAGAGTTTTGCGATATACCGATCGGGCTGCTCGTATATGCAAATCTTGTCTATCAAAAGGGGATCGAAAATTTTTATAATCAGGCTTCTCTCTCAAGTGTGAATTCCGTATTAATAGCAGATGTGCCTGTGGAAGAGTCTGCGCTTTTTACTCAAGCGGCTGATAAAAATAAGATTGAATGTGTATTTATTGTTTCGCCTTTAAGTGAGGGGAAAAATCTCTCGCAGATTCTTCAGAAGTGCTCCGGGTTTGTTTATCTCGTTTCGCGACTTGGTACGACCGGTGCAAAAAATAATGTCCAAAAGTCAACATTTAGTTTGATACGACGAATAAAAGCACAGACCGGCCTACCTGTTTCTGTTGGTTTCGGAGTATCAAAACCCGAGCATGTTCGAAGACTTGCAAAATCAGGAGCAGATGGGATAATAGTGGGAAGCGCATTAGTCAAAATAATCGAACAACATTTAAATGATAGGAAAGAGATGTTGAATCATTTGAGGAGATTTGTATCTAAACTGAAATCTTCAACAAGAGAGTTGGATTGAAGAGCAAACAGGTGTTGGTATAGGGCGCTCTTTCCCATAAAGGTTGCTATGTGACGTGCCCTTGCCGGGAGTGGCTATGAATAATTCTGGTGGAGAACCTGGATGAAGCCATACGGTTCTTTAACCGAAGTTGCGCACAGCTGCCCACAAAAACATAGAAAAACGCATTATTTTTGATAATAATAAAAAATATTAACATTTTTTATTATTCATAAGCACCTGTATATTAGTTGTTTATCAGTTATTAAGGTGATTGCA
>JAUVYH010000221.1 GCA_030603165.1 Fidelibacterota bacterium | reverse complement strand
GATAAAAATTGAATTTTATAAATGTTAAAAACTTATCCGGAGTATTTTAAAATGTAGATTGAAAAGTGCAAATTTCAAATTTTAGGATAAAGATCGAGTATGATTGAAAAATTAGGTCGAAACATAATTTCTTAGACAATTTCGTTCCCAAACGTAGTTTGGGAACGAGAAGAGGGGAACTCAACTTGGGAACGTGAAAGAAGGGAACTCAATTTGGGAACAAGAGGACGAGAACTCAGTTTGAGAACAAGAAAGAAACCATTTTTTGAAGGTAGATAAGTTTGTGGACTAATACTAATAAAAGTATAGGATTAACACCTCAATTTATTGGGGTGACAACAATTGGCTACGGAGTACAACCCCGTAGCCAGAAATATAACGCACTTTTCCCAACAGGAATTCGGGAAGTGTGTTTTCGACCAGATTCGATTCCTATGAAGCAGTCTTTTACAAAATTATAAGAAGGAGAACACTATGAATATTTTACATTGCGGAAACAAAAGAACCGTTTTGATTGGACTATTTGCTGCTATTCTAATTTTGTCTGTTGAATGCTCAAAAAGTGAAAAGACTATAAATGAAAAAACGTTAATAGAATTACCTTATTCGCTGCTTCCTATTGGTGAGATTCAACCGGAAGGATGGGTGTTGAATACACTGGAAGCAATGTGCGACGGCATGACAGGTCATTTGGACGAACTGTGGGAAGACGTTGGTCCTAATTGTGGTTGGATTGGTGGAAGCGGTCCAGCTTGGGAACGTCCGGTTTACTGGCTGGATGGATTAGTGCCTTTGGCATACATTCTGAATGATCAAAAATTAATCGATAAAAGTCAGAAGTACATTGAATGGATATTAAACAGTCAGCGCGAAGACGGGTTTTTCGGACAGGTTGAAGATACAACACGTAAATTTGGGGAAAATGAACGCTATCTTGCTTATGTCGAAAAGATGAAAGAGGACTGGTGGCCCCGGATGGTTGCGTTGAAAGTGCTGCAAAGCTATTATGATGCAACTGCCGATCAGCGTGTGGTTGATTTTATGCTGAAATATTTTAAATATCAGAAGGCGAATATTGAAGAAAAGCAACTCGATCATTGGTCGCATTGGTCAAAAACCCGCGGCGGTGAGAATCTCGCAAGTATCTATTGGCTATATCGAAAGACCGACGAACAATGGCTTCTTGAACTCGGAGAAGTAATTTTCAGTCAAACGAGAGATTGGACGGAACGCCTCGAAAGTCCTTACCCCGAAGATTGGCACGTTGTGAATACAGGTATGGGGATAAAACAGCCGGCAATCTGGTATCAATCTTCGCAGGATAAGCGCTATATAGATGCGGTCAAACATGGTATTGAAGCCCTGAAAAAGCATCATGGTCAGCCAACCGGTATGTTTTCAGGCGATGAATTACTGCATGGTACAAATCCGACTCATGGAACCGAATTGTGTGCCGTTGTCGAATATATGTTCAGTCTTGAAACCGTGTTACAAATTACCGGCGATGTTTATTATGCGGATGTTCTGGAAAGAGTAACTTTCAACGCCTTACCGACTCAATGCACGGATAATTTTAATGCACGTCAGTATTATCAAGCACCTAATCAGATTGAGATCAGCAATAAATGGCATAATTATACAACCCAGCACAAAGGGTATGTAGAGAATAGTTTTGGTTTTGAAACGGGATATGGTTGCTGTACTGCTAACCTGCATCAGGGCTGGCCCAAGTTTGTCCGCAATCTCTGGTATAAAACCAATGACGGCGGTGTAGCTGCTTTGATCTATTCTTCTTCAAAACTCTCAACCAAACTTGAAAATGGTACAGTTGTAAAATTCCATGAAAAGACAAATTATCCTTTCGATGAAAAAATTACGTTTACTTATGATGGAGACGATGCTCTGTTTCCGCTTCATCTGAGAATTCCGGCATGGTCAAACGGGGCGACTGTTAAAATAAACGATGAAGTCTTTAGTCAGCCCGATTCCGCTACAATTGTAAAAGTAAACCGTGAATGGAAAAAGAATGATGTTGTAGAGTTGCATCTTCCCATGAAAATCAGCATCAGCCATTGGCATGAACGCGCTGCCGGCATCGAATGGGGGACACTATTATTTGCTTTGAAGATAGGTGAGTCATGGAAACAGGTCAATGATGATGCTTTACGACCTACTTATGAAGTAAAACCAACAACGCCATGGAATTATGCTCTATTACGTCCGAATATCGACAAACCAATTGAAAATTTCATCGTAGAAAAGAAAGCCCTCGTTTCAAATAATCCGTGGAATCTTGAAAATGCTCCTGTAACAATTACAACAAAAGCCAAACGTCTTGAGAGCTGGAAGCAGTACGGCGGCGATCATGGACCAATTCAATACAGTAAATATTGGAGACCGGCAAAAATTGATGTTCCTGAGGAAGATATTGAATTGGTTCCTTATGGTTGTACAACATTGAGAATATCGGAATTTCCGGTAATGAAATAGTATATTATTCGATTTATTATGAAACATCGACAACTAATTAAAATCCTTTTTTGCTTTACTCTATTTACATCAGTATTTGCTCAAAACATAGTAATCAATGAGCTCATGTCCTCCAATTTATCAACTATTACAGATGAAGACGGGGATTTTTCCGATTGGATTGAATTATATAATGCCGAGGATACCAGGCTCAGTCTTTTTAATTACAGTTTGACTGACAATTTTTCTGACACTCTAAAATGGATTTTTCCTGATATCAGCATCGCACCCAATGAATATTTAATGATATTTGCTTCAGGGAAGAATAGTACGGATAAAATTATTCATATCGAAACCATGATTGATCAGGGTGATGATTGGAACTATTTTCTCGGATATTCCGAACCTCCTGCTGATTGGCGGGAATTATCTTTCGATGATTCAGATTGGCAGATAGGTACAAGTGGTTTTGGTTTTGGGGATGATGACGATTCTACCGATGTTAGTCCAGCTGACCCCTTTGATCCTCCACCGATTTCGGTGTTTATCAGGAAAAAATTTACAATTGATAATATCAGTTTTATTTTGGGAGTGATATTTCATGTCGATTATGATGATGGCTTTGTAGCTTATCTGAACGGGACTGAAATTGCCAGGGCAAATGTCGGTACTGTTGGTACACCACCGTCCTTCGACACCTTCGCTGATGTAGCCAGAGAAGCGGAAATCTATGCCGGAGGAAAGCCTGAAAGATATGATATTGAAGATTTTTATTCAATTTTGAATGAAGGTGAGAATGTTTTGGCTGTGCAGGTTCATAATGTACAGTTGTATTCTTCGGATATGACATTAATTCCTTTTTTGACTTTTGAAATGAATGGCATGCCGGAAGATTCTCGCGGTCCGGCAGAGATTCTGGGATTTGTAATACCGAATATTCACACAAATTTTAAACTTAATTCTTCAGGTGAAGAGTTGTGTTTATATAATCAGTTTGCTGAGATTGTTGATTCTGTGAGCTTTGGGCAACTGCCAACTGACTATTCTTATGGACGAAAGCCTGATGGTGAGACTGGTTGGTATATATTCAATCAGCCGACTCCCGGTGCAAGTAACAGCACTGACGGATACCAGGACTATGTCGAAGAACCGGAGTTTTCAATTAACGGTGGATTTTATTCGGATTTTGTTGATATTTCAATAATTTCACCGGCAGAGGATATGGAAACTTATTATACTCTTGACGGTTCGACGCCGACTGAATCATCATACATATATTCAACACCGATCCATCTTGAATCGACCACTGTTTTACGCGCCGGTTGTTTTAAAGATGGATATTTACAAAGCAAGACAATAACTCAAAGTTATTTAATTAATACTGATTTTTCATTACCTGTTATTTCACTTGTAACGGATTCCGGGAATTTCTTTGATATAGACAGCGGGATATACGTGTTCGGTGATAAGCCGGATACAACATATCCCTATTGGAATTCAAATTTCTGGGAAGACTGGGAAAGACCTGTTCATGTAGAACTATATGAACCGGATGGGCAACAGGGATTCAGTATTGACGCCGGTATAAAAATCTATGGCTCCTGGAGTCGTTTATATCCACAGAAATCTCTGTCTGTTTTTGCCAGGGGGCGATACGGTTACAACGAAATCAATTATCGAATCTTCCCCGATTTACCCATAAATGATTCCGTTGAATTAGCATGAGACTTCTAATAAAGCATTTTGTGTCGTAGACATCTCTGAGATACTGATTTACATGAAAAATCCAATAAAAATAGTTTTCAGTGGTATAATGGACTAAAAACTATCCTCATGTCA
>JAUVYH010000173.1 GCA_030603165.1 Fidelibacterota bacterium | reverse complement strand
CAAAAGATTATTAGCGATACAAGTTTAAATTTTTTTAAGTTGTAGATGAAATTAGCAATTTATCCCGGGACATTTGATCCCGTAACAAATGGACATCTGGATATTCTTGAGCGGGCAGCTTCCGTGTTTGACACTGTGTATGTAGCTGTCGCTAAAAATATTCACAAAAATCCGCTTTTTACAATCGACGAGCGGATAAAATTGATTAAAGAATGTACATCTAATTATCCCAATGTTGAAGTCGGCCAATTCGATGGTCTGGCTGTTGATTATGCTCATAAAGTCGGGGCGTCGGTCATTATTCGGGGGCTGCGGGCAATATCGGATTTCGATTACGAATTTCAGATGGCATTGATGAATCGTCATATGAACGATAGTATTGACACGGTATTTTTTATGCCTCATGAGGATTATACATATTTAAGCTCCAGTACTGTCAGGGAAATCGTTCGGTTTGGAGGAAATATAAACGCATTTGTGCCGGAAATTGTAAAGAATGAACTTATCAAAAAACTCAGGAGTAAACAGTGAAACTTTTAGAAAATATTCGGGAACAGGCAAAACTGAAGAAGAAACGGATTGTTTTACCGGAAGCTCATGATGAACGCATTATTAAAGCAGCCGGTATTATAACGGCTGAAAAGATCGCATCCGTTATTTTGATCGGTGTGGAGCAGTCTATAATGGATCATGCTGTTAAATTAGGCGTGTCATTGGACGCTGTAGCTATGATTAATCCTGAAACTTCCGAGTATCTGCCGTCTTTTGCCGAAGCGTATTATGAAAAACGGAAACATAAGGGAGTCACAATCGATCAGGCTCGCAAAATGATGGTCAATCCTACTTTTTTTGCTGCGATGATAGTTGAGAAAGATTTTGCGGATGGATGCGTTGCGGGTGCAGATACAACAACCGGTAATGTTCTTAGAGCGGCGCTTCACATTATTGGCACTAATCCTGATACGCCGACTGTTTCGAGTGACTTTTTTATGATTTCACCCGATGAAAAGAATCTCTGGAGTTTTGCGGATTGTGCCGTCATGCCGGATCCGACTGCCGAACAACTGGCTGATATCGCAATCGCCACGGCAGAGACTCATCGGAAAGTCATCAAAGAAGAACCGAGAATCGCGATGCTCTCATTCTCAACAAAGGGAAGCGCCAAACATCCTTTGGTCGATAAAGTTGTTGAAGCAACTGAAATAGTGAAAGAAAAGCGACCGGATCTGATGATTGACGGAGAACTTCAACTTGATTCAGCAATTGTTCCCGGCGTCGGTGAGCGCAAAGCTCCGGGCAGTCCTGTTGCCGGTAAAGCAAACGTTCTGATATTTCCGGGGCTGGAAGCCGCAAATATTGGCTATAAAATAACACAGCGAATTTGCGGCTGCGAAGCTGTCGGTCCTATCATTCAGGGACTCAGAAAACCGATGAATGATCTTTCACGAGGTTGTAGTATTGATGATATCGTGAACGTTGCCGCTATTCTATGTAATATCGCTTAATCAATGGAACAATAATGCCGACATACGATTATTTCTGTAAAAACTGTCAATATGAATTCGAAGAGTTTCAGAGTATGAGCGCCGACCCAATTAAAGTTTGCCCAAAATGTAAACAGGCATCCGTCATACGAAAAATTAGCGGTGGATCGGGATTAATTTTCAAAGGAACCGGATTTTATATTACAGATTATGCCAGGAAAAACAGTAGCACATCAACAAAAAAAAGTAAATCAAAAACATCAACGTCAGCTGCTAAAACTGAAAAATCAACCTCTTTATCAAAAGAAAGTGTGACTGAGTCGAATCCGAAATGACCAGTGATTCATAAATTAAATACGCTCTTGCCTGAAAAGGTAAGAGCGTTTTTATCAAAAAATCAAAGAATACCCCACAGCTTGCAGCGGGGATAGGAACTTTTAGAATTTTCTTTTATTTTCTAAATATTTAGTGTTTTTTGTGTGTTCTGTGGGCTGAACTATTACCTTTTTTTGTTCGGTTTCGGTTGATTCTTTCTTGCGATATAGAATTGCAACCGGGATAATTATCAAATATCCGATTAAAAGTATAATCGGCGCCAGTGACAGGGATCTAAAAGAGTAAGTATCGCCGCTTGCCATTACGAAAAAACCGATAATGATTGCCAGAATCCCTATACCAAAAATGATAAAGTTTACTTTTTTAAGCGTCAAATATTCGATGAATGCAGGGGATTTCGATAATTTACTTTTTACTTTAGCCATGACTCTCCATTTCATAATATTTTCGAACAGCACAAATATAGTGAATGTTAGTGATACTTAAAATGAGAAATATTGTTCCCGAATTATGTGTGATACTAAAATGGTCGTTTTGTGTTTGGCAGAATGTAACTCAGCCATATAAAGTGAGCAAGTTATATTCTTATTTCGGGGCTCTGCTGCGGAACGGTACTTAGCTCGACTGTAGAAAAACATTAACCATCGAATTTATCAAAAATCGGCAGAATACTCCGTTGCTTGCAACGGAGATGAATGCCGTAGCGGGGTGTGGGACTGCAAACCCCGTCTTATCTTTAAAATTCCGGTGACGCGAAGCGGCAAAAAATTGGCGTAATATCCCGCAGCTTGCTGCGATTGGGATAGTCAATTATTAGGAATTTTTTTATTCGATGGGATAAAATAGCCTCTACCTGTCGTCCTGACTTTAGTCGGGGGACTCACCGAATAAATTCCCCAGAGGGACAGCGGTTTGTGTCGCTGGGAGTATCAAATCCGCTCAATAAATTCCCCAAGGGGACAGGGAGTGGTTAATGTTTATATTTTCGTTTCGGGGTTTTGGAAGGGCTACAGAATAAAGTAACGCCGCTATATAATCTGAAATCACAAGTTGACAAATGAACCCTGATTGTTTAGTTTAACCTGTTGTAAAATTAAAGGAATTCACTTGAAAGTAGCAAAATGGTGGAATAAGAAAGAACAGGGAATTGAGTGTTATCTCTGTCCCCGTCGCTGTATTATTGCTGACCGGAGTTATGGCGTATGTAATGTTCGTAAGAACGTCGATAATACCCTTTATTCAATCGTCTATGGTCATCCGGTTGCTGTTCATGTCGATCCGATCGAGAAAAAGCCGTTATACCATTTTTACCCGGGCTCACAGATATTTTCCGTAGGAACCGTCGGATGTAATCTGCTTTGTGAATTTTGTCAGAACTGGGATATTGCCCGTGCGAAACCGGATGATACTCAAATGCATGATATCAGTCCCGAAAAAATCATAGATATGGCGCAGAAATCCAACTGTATCGGTGTTGCCTTTACTTATAACGAACCAACAATATTCGGCGAGTATGTACTGGATATTGCAACACTTGCGCATCAAGCCGGATTAAAGACGGTTATGGTTACAAACGGATATATTACACCGGAGGCGATTGATGATATATACCCGTTTATTGACGCTGCCAATATTGATCTGAAGTCATTTTCCAATGAATTTTACCGGCAATACTGCAAAGGAGAATTACAGCCGGTTCTCGACGCACTGCAAAGGATCAGAGATTTAGGCACCTTTATTGAAATTACGACGTTGATAATATCGGGTAAAAATGACAGCGACAGCGAGTTAGATCATTTAACACGATGGATAGTTGATAATTTAGGACCGGACGTTCCGGTTCATTTTTCTGCATTTCATCCCGATTATAAAATGCGGCAACTTTCCCGAACACCAAAAGAAACGCTTGATAAAGCCAGGAAAATCGCAATCCGGAACGGACTTCGATATGTGTATGAAGGAAACGTCTTAGCTGAAAATGAGGATAACACCTATTGTTATCACTGCGGACGCTTACTCATTGAACGACAGTGGTTCTCAATGACGAAAATTTATCTTAATGGGGATGTTTGTAGTTGCGGCAGTAAAATAGCTGTTGTACAATCATAACGAATTATAGAAATTATAAGGGCAACAATTTGAAAATGAAGATATAGGAGTTGGAATGCTGACACGTCTAAGCATTGAAGTTGATCGTGGTGAATTGCTTGAATTTAAAGAAGTTATACAAAAATTAACTTCCAATCAACCCGGTGTCGAAATTAAGTTAAATTCTGCGATCAGAAGCATTTGTCGCTTAATATTAAAAGATATTGATAAATGGGAAACATTTAAAAGCGAAAGATGGTAAATTCCTTATCAAAAAACATTGATAATTTAAATGAGTTTTGTAAATTCACCAATGGTATTTTTTAAGAGGATTTCCCGCTATGGCAGATGAATCATTGACCGATTTTGGTAACCCCGAAAGTTGTAATGCGTACCTGATGACAAAATTTGACGATCTTTTACAAGGAATCAATAATCTGTATGGAAAAGAGTTAATGGAAGAACTGATCCGTCGCCTTGAGAAAACCGTTGCTCAATTTCATAAGGATATTCAGTCGCTGATTAATGAGATAAAAAGCGATGAAACAAAGGAGCCATTTCGTCCGCGGATACCGGTTGTTCCGCAACCGCAACCAAGCCAAAACAGCGCTGATGTTGCAGTGACTGAAAACGAGACCAATGAATGGCAACAAAATCTTCAATAACTTTAAATATGAAATTATAGAACTGTAAATTTGGGAGTTGTGAATGAAAGAACTGATTAAAACAATAGTGTTGGTACTACTTGTTGTAGTTGCGATCTATTTTGCGTTTGTTGTAACCAAAGTCAATGATCGCATGGATAACCTGAATGTTGCGGATTCTGTCCATGTAATAAACATTGATGGATTTGATCATAATCTGCATGATCTTGATCTGCGTTTTATTGGTCGTGGCAAACATATCCAGCAGTTTCAAAGGGACTTAAAGGCTCTTGATCAGAAGCTGGATATAACAGCCAGACAATTTGATGTGAAGATTGATTCAGTTGGTCTATTAATAAGCGAATTGCGTATGAACACGGAAGCCGAACTGGCAAATCTGAAAAGAGATCAGGAAGAAACCGCTAAACGTCTTTCACAATTTCAGCGTAAGACCAACCGAACTCTTACTGATCTTCAAACAGCGCTTAGTCGCTTGAACCGTGAAAAGAATGACCTCGAAAAACGTGTAAAAACGCTGGAAACTCCTCCTGAAGATTCAAAGAAAAAGAGATAGGTGAAGCATAATTATAAAAAGTATCCGGCATAGAACGACAATATCGGGTGCTTTCATGTTTGGAGGCTGAGGGAATGAAGCGGATAACCTTTCTTATCATATTAAGTTATTTTTTGATGAGCTGCGGTGGCGGCAAAGAAACCGTTTCGGATATATCGGTTTCAGAAGACCTGATCGCAAGTTCCCTTGTTCAGCAGGAAGGTGAAAGACCGACCATATCACCGGAAACATTAAGTCCGAAGGTTCCTCCCCAGAAAATAATATCTTCTTCAAAGGCAGCGCCAAAAGTGTCTGCTCCGAAGAAAGTTCAACGGGTAGTTAAAAAAGAAAAACCGGTTTTAAAGCCTCAGGCAGCCGATATCAAAAAAACAGCTGTTGTCAAAACACAGGTAAAGAAACAGATACCGCAAAAAGATACAACGCCGATTGTTGCTTCAGAACCTCAAAAAAAGCCGGTGTCGGCGAAACCCGTAGAAGTTGTAACTATTGAAAAAACAGAAACGCCGGTAGAACAGCAAAAGCCAATTCCGGTGGGTTCTATCAGAATACAAAATCTTACTTTCGACGATATCTATTTTGAAACCGGTGAATGGGCAATGCCGAGCGCTACATTTAATTCAAATTATTATGTGACGCTGGGAAAATTAGTTAAAGCCTTGCGAAGCGATCCAGATATTAAAATCAGGATTTCAGGCTATACCGATCACGAAGGTTCGGAACAGTATAATTATGAATTGTCTCAAAAACGATCAGTTACGTTTGGCAAATTACTGTTAGATTTCTTTCCACCGAAAATGAGAACCGATATTGCGCAACGTATTGAAATTAATCCCGTAGGTTCCGGAGAAATACTTGTGGAGAGCACCAACAAAATCAGGAGAATTTTAAACCGGCGGGTCTCGTTCGAACTATTTTATGGTGATCTGAAAAATAATCCTTATACCGCTTATATGGATTATAAACCGGCGAAAATCAGCAGAGCTGCTGCTACGCCGTCAATTTCTGTTAAAACGAGCCATCCATCGAGCAGAGTAGCGTCCATTCAGCAAAAGCTTTACGATAAAGCCACGCTGTTGTTTAACCAGAAACGGTACAATGAATCGATCGATATTTATGAAGAGATAATTCAGATTAACAGAGATCACTCCTTAGCGGATAATGCCCAGTTCTGGATTGGAGAGGCGCTATATTATCAAAAACAGTATCCTGAAGCACTTCAAGCGTATCAACAAGTGTTCGGATTGGGTAACCGAAATAAAGCAGCTTCTGCTCAAATGCGACTTGGTTATTGCTATTTCAGAATGAATCAATTCGATCAATCTGCGGCAGAATTTCGGAAAGTCATTCAGAATTATCCCAAAGCGACTGAAGAAATTCGGAGAGCAGAGATGCTGCTTACTAAAATCCGATCAAATTAATAGTAATAATTTACAGGCAGTTTAAGTATTTATTAAACATTTATAAATTGCCTTTTTATCAAAAATCGGCAGAATACTCCGTTGCTTGCAACGGAGATGAATGCCGTAGCGGGGTTTGGGACTGCAAACCCCATCTTATCTTTAAAATTCCGGTGACGCGAAGCGGCAAAAAATTGGCGTAATACCCCGCAGC
>JAUVYH010000058.1 GCA_030603165.1 Fidelibacterota bacterium | reverse complement strand
GCTGCGGGGTATTACGCCAATTTTTTGCCGCTTCGCGTCACCGGAATTTTAAAGATAAGATGGGGTTTGCAGTCCCAAACCCCGCTACGGCATTCATCTCCGTTGCAAGCAACGGAGTATTCTGCCGATTTTTGATAAATTCCTGAAGGAAGGTGTTGCGGCATCCAGGGGATCAACTTTTGTCCTGCATTCTGATTCAACAAAATCATTTTATCAATCTCTTTTCCATTAATATCATAAAACGTGAAGGTGATATCACCGCTATCAATTAACTGAATTTGAAACTGGGTCGTATTGTTAAACGGATTGGGGAAATGCCGCTCCAGATGAAAATGTTTCGCCTGAGTATTGATCGGTTTATCTTGAATTGATGTCTGAATAAATTGAGCAGTAAAATCATCTAAATAAATAACTCCCTGATCCTTTTTATTGTCATCGGTTTCTGCCAGATAAATTTTCGTCCAGGTTATCGGATAATTTAATACAGCTGATGGATTTACCCAG
Source organism: Fidelibacterota bacterium (assembly GCA_030603165.1). Lineage (GTDB taxonomy): Bacteria > Fidelibacterota > UBA2242 > UBA2242 > UBA2242 > UBA9312. Next base: position 17,772 of record JAUVYH010000058.1, on the reverse strand, counting down.
CTTGCGAGAGCCTCTTCCAGGGGAACTTCCAGATATTGCCAGGAATCTTTCCAGTCGATACCTGGATCTGCCTGTGTAAAATTTACCAAAAATCTTTCCCCATCCTTATCCTTAAATTCACTTCGCAGCCAATGTCCTTTTCCATCGCCATAGACATGTATTCCGATTGCACTTGGAGTACCTGAGATTGGAATTGAACAATTCATATTCATCACACTAGTACCACCGGTAGTTAGAGTATAAATTAGCTGAGCAGAAGAAGGAATCGAGTGTTTGATTGAATCTGATAGAGTCAGACTGCAATTATTTATATCTACACGAGTACCGGATATTGACCAGTTATTTATATCATCAAAATTATCAATAATTATACTGGTAGAGACACCAACCGAAACAGATGTACTTCCGGATACAGTTCCATACGTCGCAATTATTATTCCTTCTCCTACATCAGTAGCGTTGAAAAGACCGGATTCACTGATTGCACCTATATCAGTAGTAACTGACCAGTCATATCGATCAGCAGCAAGATCTACAACATTTCCAAAATTGTCTTTTGTTTCTGCTATAACTTGCTGTTGTTCACCAACCTTTAAAATGATCGGATCCGGTTGAAGCTTGATCGACGCAATATCGGTTACATGAACCGATACAGAATCACGAATAGTATCTAGTGAAACATACACAAAGCCTGATGCCGTATCTGTCCCTGCAGTAAATAATCCATCTGAATTAATCACTCCGAGGTGTGTATCACATTCCCAATTTAAAAATTCACTTTGGAGCGAAACTCCGTTGTAATATTGATCAAATCCACTTACTTGAAATTGTTTTTGAGTTTCTATTAATAGAAAAACCTCTCGAGGGGAAATTTGCAAATGTGCCAGATCGCTGGTAGGCGCCGTACTAACAACCATTAATGCATTTGCAACCGATCTTTCTCCGCCGGAATCGGACGGGCTGTTTATTACACGATTACGTACAACCATTGTTGAAGAACCGCCTCCATCAAGATTGATACCGTTATGCACTCCCCATTCCAGTATATAATCAGCCAATTCATAAAGCGACATTCCGACGCTGAAGCCTGCCTGTCTGCCGTCAACAACGAACAGATATAACAACGTCGAATCCTGTGAAAAACCAACGGCGGTTCGGGGATGGCGGTCTGTCGAGAAACTTCCTCCCGGCACCGAAGCAGTACCATTTGTAATCATCGACGGACCACCACCAATTAATTCTTTTATGCGTTTACTTGATGGAGTCAACCGAAGAACAACTTTAATGGTGTCACCTGCATATACGTATTCGTTTAAATACGTTGCAGATATTCCGTGACCGGACAAGACAATCCCATTTCCGGGTATGGTATTATTGCCATGCCCGGACATAATGATACTGTCTTTTGCCGTAACCTTCAGAAAAACCGTATCGTTAACGATTGGTTCAGTAATATATTCTGCAATAATTTCGGTACCGTATTGATTTGTTCCGGTAGAACTTCCAAAATAATGGTTATACACTATAAGTTTGTCAGCTCCGCGACTTTCATTAACTCCCTGTATATTCGCTACAGAGTCACTCTTGCTGACCGTATATCCGGAAAAGGAATAGATTCCGGCAAAAGGTTCTTTTGTATCACTAACACCAAACGCTTCCCGGTCAATCGGACGCCTAAGCAGTTCACCCTGCAGAACCTGAGCGTTGATCGGAATACCACCGGAGCTGTAAAAATCACCGTTCACAGCGCCGACAATCCGGTGTTCTTCACGATCCTTCCGTTTTGCCATTGAGGATGTCTTTTCATACGCCGACATGACATCACCCGATTTAACGGTCTCGATATCGATCCACTCGTTGGTAAGATCAATCTCCAGAACGTACATGTGCCAGGGACCCGCAGCACGGAAATCATGATAATATATTACTCCCGGTCCAACCGGAGTGCTTTCGATAATATTTGCCAGTGAAAATACCCCGAAAATGCACAGGATCAAACTGATGAAAATGGTTTTTTTAGTCATTTATAGCCTTGCCTTGTTATGCTATTTTATCTAATCGACGAGACTTTTTTCAACCCAAATCTGAACGAGATGCTTCAATGTTTCAACAGCTTTTTCCATTGCCTGGACAGCAATCCATTCCAGTTTGCTGTGAAAATTATGTCCACCCGTAAATATATTTGGTGTTAATAATCCCATGAAACAAAGTCGCGCTCCGTCGGTACCGCCACGAATCAGTTGTAATTGGGGTTCAATTCCTGCTCGTTTTACAGCTTCCAGCGCATATTCAACTGCCCTGGGATCTTCGTCCAGCTTCACCCGCATATTCTTATAAGATTCTTTAATATCCAGTTCAATTTTTGCTTTCGGATGTTTTGCGGCAATCTTTTCCCGAATCGACGCAAGCCGTTGATCTTTTTCATCCATTCCGCTCTGGTCGAAATCGCGGATTAAACACTTCACACTCGCTTTTTCAATGCCGCCTTCTATTACGTAAGGATGCAAATAGCCTTCCCGTTTTTCGGTTGTCTCCGGAGCCGGATCATCCTTTAATTCCTGAACAATTTCCGATACAATTCTAATCGCGTTGACGAGTTTATTTTTGGCATATCCCGGATGAACATTTACGCCATGCACCGTGAATGTCGCGGCGGCGGCATTAAAGGTTTCATTTTCGATTTCTCCGACGGTCTCGCCATCCACTGTGTAGGCGTAATCGGCATTGAACTTTTTCACATCGAAGTACTTGGTTCCGGCGCCGACTTCCTCATCGGGAGTAAAACCAACCCGGATAGTACCGTGTTTGATCCCGGGATTTTCTTTCAAACATTCCAATAGCGTCATTATCTCGGCAATTCCCGCTTTATTGTCGGCGCCAAGAAGCGTTTTACCATCGGACGTTATAATATCATCTCCGATATGCTCTTTTAATGCCGGATTTTCACTATAACGCAGAACTTGATCAGCGTCACCGGGAAGCACAATATCTTCCCCTTGATAATTACTATGAATCGCCGGTTTAACATTGACGCCGCTGACTTCGGGAGATGTATCTACATGAGCGATTAGTCCGATAACCGGAACTCCGGCGCTATCCTGTTTGGATAAATTCGAGGGCAGCGTCGCCGTGACGTAACCATATTTATCCATTTTCACATCTTTGAGATCCAAATCCTGCAGCTCTTTAACTAACATTTTGAGAAGTTCTTTTTGTTTTTCGGTACTGGGATAACGATCTTCTACGCCCTCCAGAGATTGCGTGTCGATTTTCACATACCGGAAAAAACGGTCAATCATTGTCGATTTCATTTTCAGCCCTTTACATTTTGTAGTTTTTAATTAATAAAGTCCCTATTTTATTTATTCTTGAAAAAATTCATTATTTTCACCAAATGTAAAATAGTAATTATTAAAATAAATGTGTATAATAAAAACGGGTTTGAAAAGATAATTTTTATATTTCAGATAAGAATTTAAATTAACATCAATCATCTTAAACCTTTGAAAAGTACAGTTATGAAATCAACAGGAGAAAAAACATGAATATTGAAGAAAATGTTTCATTAGAACAGGAGCTGGAGCATTTCCGGGCTGAAAAGGAAAAAATCCGCAACCTGGTCGGACAGATTGGCGGAAAAGGCTCGGCAAAACAGGATCAGATTATCAACCTCAGCTTTTTTACTATTATTATTCTTCTGTTTATTTTTGATATCCTTCGCCACCTGTTTAACATTTCGGTACCGCTACCGCCCTTATTTGCTATTGAGATAGGCGTCCTTTTGGTATCCCTCAAGATTATATGGATGATCTATAAACAAACAAAAGTTGAACATTTTCAGTTCTGGATATTAAATTCCATCGAGTTTAGACTCAACGGTGTTTCAAAACAGCTTAATGATATCGAAGAAAAACTAAATATGAAAGATTGAGTGCTTGAATTCATTGAAAATAAATTGAGGAAAACGTTATGACAAAGACAGGCTTTACGAACCTTACAATTATTAAACATCCGCTTATCCAGACGAAATTAACGATGCTCAGAGACACAAATACCGATAATTGTCTTTTCCGGTCGCTGCTGAATGAAATTGCATCATTAATGGTCTATGAAATTTTCCGGGATTTCGACACGGTTGAAATTGAAGTCACCACTCCTATTGAAAAAACTATTGGATATCGTCTGGCAAAAGAAATCACTCTGGTTCCGATTCTGAGAGCCGGGCTTGGAATGATCGGCGGAATTCAAAACCTCATTCCCCGTTCTCGTGTCGGGCATATTGGTCTTTACCGCGATAAAAATAGTCTCGAAGCAGTTGAGTACTACACCAAATTGCCTCCCAATATTGTCGATACGAAAGTCATTCTTATCGACCCGATGTTAGCGACAGGCGGCAGCGCATCCAATGCCCTGACATTGATCAAATCCAAAGGAGTCACGGATATCAGGTTCGTCTGCCTGGTCGCCGCCCCGGAAGGCATTAAACGAATAACCACAGATCACCCGGAAGTGCCGATCTTTACTGCTGCTCTGGATCGTGAATTAAATGATCATGCCTATATCCTGCCCGGATTAGGCGACGCCGGTGATCGAATTTACGGAACGGAATAACACATTAATATAAAAGAGGTCAATATGGAAGAATCACAAATCTACATCTGTCCAAAATGCAGAAATACCGAATATGAAACCGGTGAAGTCCGCACTACCGGCAGCTTCCTGGCAAAAATTTTTGACGTACAGAATGTAAAGTTCACATCGGTCACATGCACACGCTGTAGTTATACCGAATTGTACAAAGCCGACAGCAATATGCTGGGCAATATTTTTGATCTCTTCACGAATTGATCATGAAGAAAATTGCCGCAATTTTATCATTATCTTTAGCAACATTATATTGTGTAGTATTTATCACACAATGCTGTCAATTGCCCATCAATCCAAATGAGAAATGGATAAAAGCGGCTGGCGGAATGAATTTTCCCGAAGGTCCGGCATGGGATGGCAGATCAACACTATATGTCTCCAATTGCTATGGCGACTGGATTACCCGTATCCAAAATAATCGAGCGGATACATTCATGGTCAGGTCGGGCAAATCACCTGATTTTGGAAAAACCAATGGTCTGCTATTCAGCAACGAAACACTTTTTGCCTGTGATTTCGGGATCAATGCTATCCTGAAAATTACAATGGACGGATCCGTCAGTGTCCTTGCTCCGGGCGATACAGGTACACAATTTCATCGACCAAACGATCTGGCATTCGGACCTGATGGATTTCTTTACATTACCGATCCTTTTCATTATGACCGCAATAATCCGGACGGTGTAGTTTACCGGATTGATCCCGTCACCGGAAATGTCAAGCCGGTAATCGAGAATCTCGCCTTTCCCAATGGCATCGCCTTTTCTGCGGACGGGAAATATCTATACGTCTGCGAGTCGGCATTTCAACGGGTGCTCAGATTTCCTTTTGGTAAAGCCGGAATCACAGGCAAACCGGAAGTGTTTATTGAACTTCCCGGCGGAGATCCGGATGGAATCGCTTTTGATAAAAAAGGCAACCTGTACATCGCTCACTTCGGGGGTGGCGCTGTATGTATTGTTTCACCTACAGGAAAGATAATCCATAAAATAGAGACGCCGGGCAGAAAACCCACCAATCTCGAATTTGGCGGCAGGGACTTGAAAACCCTTTATCTGACTGAAGTCGAAACAAATGCCGTGTATCAATGCAATGTCAGGATACCGGGTCAACCATTATTCCATCATAATCATCGTATAACAAATTGAGGTAAATAAGAAATATTATGTCTAATTATCAAAAGATCACGACCTTACAAAACGAAATCCAGGCGCGCCTGCTTGAATCCGAACTGAAAAAACGTAAGATTCCCCATTTCCTGCGGAGCTATCATGACGCCGCCTATAATGGCATCTACCAGCAGCAGAAAGGCTGGGGAATTATTGAAGCGCCAATCGAATATAAAGAGGAAATATTATCCGTTCTTACGGATATTGAAAAGTAAACCTGCTATCCAAACTACTTTCCAAATTGCGAGTAGTAAAACAATCACTCTTGATTGTTGATTCCTGTTTTGGGAGTGTTGGAATACTGGAATATCGGAGTGCTGGAGTTTTGGAGTATTGCCTGCCCTGTGAAATGCGGAACGAAGTGGAGCCTATTTCTACAGGGGAGTGCAGTGACGAGTGGTAAGGTCAGAAAACTTCAGAAAGTTTAATAGTAAGATTTATAGACTGGTCAGGATGATTGATACAACTTTTGAAGGTTGGGTTTATTCTCGTTCCGTGGCTGTGCTGCGGAACGGTCATCGTGTAGATTGCAGAGTGCAACCCTGCAACCAGATTCTAAAAACTTAGAATGTTTCCACATAATCCGCGAAACCCGTTTGATTTCACTTCGTTTCATTGAAAACGGGTTTGCGTTATCTCGTGTAAAGGCTACGGAGCGCAACCCCGTAACCAGAAGAAAATATGCTTTGCTCCAAAGAAATATGCTTCGCATTTCACCCTGTTAGATATTTTCAAATTTATCCAATTGTTGTTTTCTTCGCTGTTATCTCACAGGGTGAACGGAGTAAACCCTGTTAAATATTCCACCTTTTATATCATTTTTTTAGAATACATAGTATTTATTTACGTCTTTAATCAATCTATTTATTATACACTATTTAACGGGGTAAACATTTAACGGGTTAAAAGTGTTTGTGTTACTTTCGGAGACATTGGAATAAATCGTTCTTATCTTTCCGGCGCTAATTTTCCTTTTTCAATCATCCGCTGATATTGTTCCGGATACAGTTTTTTCAAGCAATTGCGGCAGATACCGTGACTGAATTCTGCGTCGGAATGTTTGCTGAGATATATTTCCAATTCATTCCAGTAACCCTTGTCGTCACGGATTTTTTTACAGGATGGACAGATAGGCAGTAATCCTTTCAGTTGTTTTAAGCGGGTGATTGCTTCGGTTAATTCGACAATGAGCTGCTCGCGATCTTCCTCTATATTTTTCCGTGTGAGCACTTCCATCTGTAATTTATGATTGGCTTTAAGGATTTCCCCGCGTCTCTCGCGGACACGATCCTCAAGCTCATTACGATGTCGCCGTAATTCTTCAGCTGACTCTTGTTGCTTTTGAAGTTCTTCCTGGAGTTTTGGGTTTATTTTTTGCAATTCTTCAATAGTTTTTTCAAGTTGCAATTCACGGGCTTCCAGTTTGACAACCATCATACCGAAAGATTCTGCCAAATCAACAACCTGCTTCGGATATTTCTCCGATTTAGCTAATTCAAATATATTTTTCTCAGCATCGAAACGATTAGATGAAACATTTTTAACAGCGCGAATCAGAAAATCGAGAATATTTTCTGCTCCTTCAAAATAATACATAAATTACCTCAATATGTATCGGGTAAACTTAGCCAATTTTGCCTTTTTCTTTTAGGCGTTTGAATTCATCCGGGTAATGTTTTTCCATACAATCAGGGCATAGACTATGACTGAATTCAACATCTGTATTTGCCATGATATATGTTTCCAGATCATTCCAGTACCCTTTATCATCCCGGATGTTTTTACAGGAGGAACAAATAGGTATTAGTCCTTTAAGGGTCTTGATATTATCCAGGGCTTCCTGTAAATCATCGACTAATTTTTTCCGATCCTCATCAATTTCTTGTCGTTCGAGGATTTCAATTTTTAGCATTTCGTTAGCTTTCATCAATTCATCAGTCCGTTCCAGGATCAATTTTTCCAGATCATCCCGGTGTAACTTCAGTTCCTCTTCGATCTTGCTTCGTTTGTCACATTCTTGCCGTAATTGATCGTTCAATATTTTCAGTTTTTCGATAGTTTGTTCCAGTCTTAATTCCCGGGCTTCTACTTTGACAATCATCATACCGAAAGATTCTGCCAGTTCGTATATCCTCTCGGGGTAAACGCTGGTTTTTGTCAATTCAAAAATCTCCTCGGAATCACCATAACGTCGGCGTGATACATCCCGGGCTATTTTTGTAAGATGATCCAATAATTCATCGGTCTTTTGTTGATAACTTGGAGCGCCATCAGCTTTTGCTTTTTCAATTGATTGTTTTTGTTCTTCTGATATTTTACCTCGTAAATTTTCAAGTCTGCCGATCAGGTCTGGATCCGGTGCTAAATTTTTACTCATTATTATTTCTCCGAAGATTCATCTTGTAAATTTTTATTCGCCGGTATTTTCAGCCGGAAAGTTGTCCCGTTATTAATTCCACTGTCAACGTCAATTGTAACGCCATAGGGTTTCAGGATTTGATAAGAACTGAAAAGCCCCAGTCCCGTTCCTCTCGGGCTATCGGTCTTTTTATCGGTATAATGTAATTTCGTCGTGAAAAACGGACTGAAGAGTTTTGATAAGTTTTCCTTTTTAATACCGCAGCCGGTGTCGGAAATGTCGATGCCGATTTTTTCATTGTCAAAATACGTTTTAACTTTAAGTACCTTTTTATCGGATTTGTACATCGAATCGATCGCATTCTGAATAATGTTTATCAGTCCCTGTGAAAAATCACTGTAAACGCCTTTTATCAATGGCAATGATTCTGCAAACTGATAATCTTTTTGTATCTCGTGTTTGAAATAGTGATCGGTTTCCAGAAAATCCAATTCTGTTGTGAGCAATTCATTCAGATCCAGATCGGTGGCGTCTGACTCCTGTCCTTTGCGACATTTAATCATCATAGTATCGAGAATTTTATCGATTTTTTCAGCCTGTTTAATGATAAGTTTCTTTGTTTCATCTTCCGAACGGTATTTTCTAACCATTGATGCCTCGCACATAATAATGGTGAGCGGTGTGCGAATATTATGGGCAATTCCGGCGGCGAGTAATCCGATGGAAGAGAGGCGGCTTTCTTTCATAAGTTCGAGTTCCAGTTTGCGCTGGCGCTCTTCCATTAGTTTCAAATCCGTAATGTCCCTGGTTACGACAACCGTGTGGGTAACTGCCCGGTTGTTATAGAAAGGGTAATAAATGACGTCAAAGTACCGTCTTCCAAGGGCTGTAAAGTTAAACCATCGCTGGTAACGAACTTCCTTGCCTTCAAAGCATTGGTCGAGATAATTCTTGAGAACCGTCGTAAAAATTTCCTCTCCCCAGACCTTCGGCACGGTTTTTCCGATGAATTCCGATCGCTTTTTATTGTGAGCGTGACAATAGGCGTCATTTACGGCTTCATAAACATAATTCCGGTCGATCATGGTCATAAATTCTTTCGATGAATTGGCAATGAATTCGTATTTTTTTAACATATTCTCAGCTGCTTTTTGTTCCTGAATCTGACGCTGTAGCTTTTGATTATTCTCTTTTAATTCTTTGATTGTTTGTTCAAGCTGATTCAATGATTTTTCGGTGAATTCATCCGTAATTTCCTGGGTTGATTTCATTACAAGGTTCCTTATTTTGAGCCCTTTACTTTATGATATTTAATATTAATGAAAATTTATGAGATTATCCCTAAAAAAATCCATGCAGGTAACTATTAGGAACTGTTTTTTTCCAAGCCATACCAGGCTGGTTGGATTTAAATTCTTATTGTCACATTTCTAATAAGAGGATGACCAGCTTATTTATTGCCTTTTTATTATAATATTCCGGGTAAAGCGTTTTCATGCAATCCGGACAGATACCGTGAGTAAATTCCACCTCCGAATGTTCATGAAAATAAGAATCGACTTCTTCCCAAAATCCTTTATCATCACGTATTTTTTTACAATTTGCACAAATCGGCAGTAAACCTTTTAATCTTTTAACATTAGTTAATGCAGCTTTGAGGTCTTCTATAAGTTGAGCCTTTTTTTCTTCTAAACGTTTTCGTTCAATAATTTCAGTTTGTAACCGTTGATTCGATTTTTCCAGTTCGGCAGTTCGAGCCTTTACCATTTCCTCAAGATGATTCTGATATTTTTTTAGTTCACCCTCTGCAATTTTACGCTGAGTTATATCGTGGGTAACGACGACTGCATGTGTGACAACCGCATCTTTATTGTAATACGGATAGTATCTGACGTCAAAATAGCGTTTACCAAGCGCAGAAAAACTAAACCAATCTTCATAATTTGCTTCCTCTCCGGCAAAACACTTATCTAAAAATTCTTTGATCGTGGTATTAAATACCTCTTTGCCCCATATTTCGACAACAGATTTTCCAATGATGTTTTCCCGTTTTTTATCATGAGCAAAACAGTATGAATCATTTGCAGTTTCGTAAATATAATCTTTGTTAATCAGTGTCATAAACTCTTTGGAATTGTTTGCTATAAACTCATATCTTCGCCTCATTTTATCAACATTTTTTCTTTTATCGGCGTCTTCACAGAGTTGTTCAGCTATCTTTTTAAGTTTAACAACGGTTTGTTCTAATTCAGTTCTTTGGATTTCAGACCTGGCAATTCTTTGACTTACTTGTTTTAACTCCTCTAAAAGTTGCGTTCTCGTTTTTGGTTCGCAATCCATTTTTAACTCCTTTAATGTTAATTCCGGTCAAACCGGACACCCGTTTCGGAATTATTCGGACTATTTGAGATTGTGTCATCAGACATCCCTTGCGGGGTCCTGATTTCACTTTTTAAAATTACTCTAAAGTATCCGAATTGGGAAATGAATTTTTTACTTTTCTCATTGAATCTTCTTTTATGCGGTGTGAATTGTGAATAAGCCGATTTTATTACCATGAACTTTTCTTGCATCTCCACTTTGATACTCATAAATTTGCTTTGCGTCTTCGGGATAGGGTGGAAATCCTGACCGGCGGTAAAAGTCCGCGAGTTCCGACGAGTCGGGACAGAGCCTGCGAAACTCAGGCACCGACGGTAAGAGTCCGGATGGAAGAAGATAGGTTTTAGTCCCGGGCGTTGTTCGGGATTTTTTATGAATATGCACGAAAAATGGATGAAACACGCACTGAAACTCGCCCAAAAGGGAAGATGCTTTACCAGTCCTAACCCTATGGTGGGCGCGGTACTTGTAAAAAATAATCAGCTTATTGGCGAAGGATATCACCCAAAATTCGGCGATTCTCATGCCGAAATTGAAGCGATAAAAAATGCCGGTTCAGAAGTTAAGGGATCAATACTTTATGTGAACCTTGAGCCCTGTAGTTTTCATGGCAAAACACCTCCCTGTGCTAAGGAAATCATCGAAGCTGGAATCAAAGAGGTCCACATCGCTATGATTGATCCGAATCCACGGGTTAACGGAAATGGCATCCGGATTTTGGAAGAAGCGGATGTGAAAGTTTGTGTTGGAACGCTTGAAAACGAAGCCCGACAATTGAATCGGGGGTTTATCAGCGTTGTCGAAGAAAATCGTCCCTGGCTCACACTCAAGCTGGCGGAAACAGCCGACGGATATATTGCCGATGTTTCCGGAAAGAGTAAATGGATAACATCCGCCGAAGCGCGAAACTTCGTAAAGGGGCAAAGAAAGATTCACGATGCGATTATGGTGGGGATGGGCACGGTTTTCAAGGATGATCCGGGATTGTTGCCCGTAGAAACCGATGGTTTTATCCCATACAGAGTTATTTTGGATGATGTGTTGAATATTCCCTATCGTTTTAAACTCGTTTCCGATGATTTTAAGAAGCGGACTGTGGTTATAACTTCACAAAAGGGTAAAGAGAAAAAGGTCGAGCAACTTCAAAAAACCGGGATCAATGTATTACAGGTCAATAGCGATACACTCGGTTGGATTCAGTTGTCTGATGCAATGAAACATCTTGTGGAATTCGGGATAACATCAATCTATTGTGAAGGAGGCGGTCAGGTAGCCGGATCATTGATTCAGAGTCGTTTGGTAGATGAATTACAGATATTCATTGCCCCAAAAATTTTAGGAAAGGGAATCTCCAGCTTCAGTGGTTTTATGAAATCACTGGATAGCGCCATTCAACTGGAGTGGGCAGAGCCCCGGAAACTTGGTCCGGATATCTTATTAAGAGGAACATTAAAATAATGTTTACGGGATTAATTGAGGAAGTTGGGAAGATAAGCCGGGTTACATCAAATCCCGAGGGTAAATTATTTGAAATATCATCAACAAAAGTTATTGAAGATTTACATATTGGCAATAGCGTTGCTGTAGATGGCGCATGCCTCAGTGTTGTATCCGTGATAAATGATCGCTTCACTGCTCAAGCCGTCGATGAAACTTTGTCTAGGACGACATTAGTATATTTCAAGCCCGGCGTTCAGGTGAATCTTGAGCGCGCCATATCGGCGAATGGTCGGTTTGGCGGGCATTTTGTCCAGGGACATGTGGATGGCGTCGGATCGATAAGCTCAATAGTAAAAACCGGGGAATCGGCAACAATAACCGTACAGATTTCCGATGAACTGAAGCAATACATTGTTCCAAAAGGTTCAATAGCAATAAACGGTATCAGTTTGACAGTCGCATCGATCATAGCAAACCGGATTACTGTCGCCGTAATTCCGCTGACATTTCGGGATACTAATTTGAAGACCATAAGAATGGGTGACTTAGTTAATATTGAGGTTGATTTACTGGCAAAATATATCGAACAATTTGTAACCGGGAAATCTTCAGTGAAACCAATAACCGAGGACACGATAAACAGTTGGGGATACGGAAGTAAGCAGAAATAAATGAATGTCCGGTAATCCTATGCAAGAACGAACGAGGAAATAACCAATGAAATTTAATACAATTAAAGAAGCCGTTGCCGATTTATTAAATGGTAAATTTATCATTGTCGTCGATGATGAAAATCGTGAAAATGAGGGTGATTTTATCATAGCGGCTGAGAAAATAACTCCCAAAGCCGTTAATTTCATGGCAAAACATGCCCGTGGTCTGATGTGTGTGGGTTTAACAAAGAAACGGGCAAAAGAATTAAGATTGAATTTGATGGTCGCGGATAATACGGCATTGCATAATACTCGCTTTACTGTTAGTGTGGACTATAAAAAGGGAACAACTACCGGTATATCGGCTCCGGACAGAGCAGCAACTATTAAAGCGCTCGCTGAGCCTGATACGAATCCGGATGATCTCGGGAGACCGGGGCATATTTTCCCAATTGTTGCCCGTTCCGGTGGGGTTCTGCGCCGTACAGGGCATACGGAAGCGTCTGTTGACCTAACAATGATTGCCGGGTTGAAACCGATCAGTGTCATGTGCGAAATAATGGATGAAAATGGTGAAATGGCTCGCGGGGACGTGTTACATGCCATTGCTAAGGAATATGGTATAAAAATAATTACAGTTGAAGATATAATTGAATATCGTCGCAAACATGAACGCTATATTGAACGCATTAGCGAAGCCGAGCTTCCAACGAAGATCGGAAAATTCAACATAATCGTTTACATCGATCATTTAACTGAAAAAGAGCATGTTGCCCTGGTGATGGGCGATGTAGGAAACGGTGAACCGGTTATGGTGCGTGTTCATTCGGAGTGCTTGACGGGGGATGTATTTGGTTCTTTACGCTGTGACTGTGGTGACCAGCTGGACAGGGCAATGGAAATGATCGCCAACGAGGGCAGAGGCGTTGTGCTCTACCTCCGACAGGAAGGCAGAGGAATTGGTTTAAGACATAAAATCAGCGCCTACGGTTTGCAGGATCAGGGTATGGATACTGTTGAAGCAAATGTGCGACTTGGTTTTTTACCGGATTTACGGGATTATGGAATGGGCGCCCAAATGCTCTCTGATCTGGGTATTAAAAAGATGACCTTGTTGACAAATAATCCTAAGAAAATTGTTGGACTGCAAGGATACGGATTGGAAATAATTAAAAGAATATCAATCGAAATTCCACCAAATCCAAATAATGAAAAATATCTAAAAACAAAACGCGATAAAATGGGACATTTGATCTTAAATAAAAAGAAGTAGGTGAATTATGGCGAAAATTTATGAAGGCGTATTATCCGCCGAAAAAATGAAAACCGCAATTATTGTTAGTCGGTTTAATGATTTGATCACAAAAGAATTACTGGAAGGCGCTCTCGATTGTCTGAAAAGGCATGGAGCCAAAGATGATGATATTCATATTTACTGGGTGCCGGGCGCCATGGAAATTCCAACGATGGCAAAAGCCGTTGCGAATTCAGAGAAATTTGACGGCGTAATTTGTCTTGGCGCTGTTATCCGCGGAGCGACGCCGCATTTTGATGTAGTTGCCGCCGAATCTTCTAAAGGGATCGCCCGGTTGTCAATGGAGTCTGAAGTGCCGATTATTTATGGTGTATTAACTACCGATACGATTGAACAGGCGCTTGAGCGAGCCGGGACAAAATCAGGAAACAAAGGCTGGGATGCTGCATTGAATATGATTGAAATGGCAAATCTGATCAGAACAATCAAAAGGTAATTCGTGAGAAAAATACTGCTTTCTTCCCTGTTTTTTCTATTACCGGTTATTTCTTTCAGTCAGGCAATCGTTGGCGAATGGGACAGTTACACTTCGGTTCTCAACGTCAGAGATGTTATTGTAAAGGATAATTATGTCTATGGCGCCAGTAGCGGCGGGTTGGTTGAGTTTGACAGAAGCGCTAAGCAATTCAACACATATACAATCAGACATGGTCTCACACGCAACGATATTCAGTGTCTTGCCGAAGACAAATTCGGTCGTTTCTGGTTGGGGATGAGTTTTCCTGATGGCGAAATAAATATTTGGAATACGGAAACGAAAACCGTTGAACAGATTTTTCCGGAAAATATTTCATTTATCCATTTGACAGCCATAACATCCTTTGCGTTTTATAAGAACAAAGCCTTTGCTGCTTACCAGCAAAATGTGGACTGGGGTATCCTCTATTTTAAGATTGCCGATAGCCGATATCTTTATAACGATTATTTTATTAGTTTTCCCGCAGAAATTTCCGATATCAATTCGTTGACGGTTATCGGTGATACGTTATGGGTTGCCACAAATACCGGGCTGCTTTTTGCCGATCTGAATCAGATCGATTTAAAACCATCGTCAGCCTGGCAAAATGTTATTTTTCCTGCATCGGGCTATTCATCTAATGTTGTCAGTTACGAGGGAATGATCCTGGCAAATCTGGGATCGGCGCTGTTTAAAATTGAGGGCGATCAGGCAAATTTATATGACGATAGTTTTACGCTTGATATCAATTCACTGATAACGGATGATTCCGGGATGCTTTATGCTGCGACAAACGGCGGCGTGTATAGATTTAATTCCGGCTCATGGAAGAATGTTTTACAGGGAAGTACAACGAAATGCGCATTTGATTCAGATGATGTTTTATGGGGCGGCTCCGATTCCAAATGTCTCTGGACTTATTCTGATGAAAATCTCCGGTATTATACGCCAAATACGATCTTAGATAATATTTATACCGCTCTGTGGGTTAATGAAGACGGTAGTCTGGTGGCTGGGACGCAGAAGGGAATTAGTTATCAAACCGATAAAGGCTGGTGCAATATAGTTAAGACAAATTATTATAAAAATATTGGTGATCATTCCAATGATGATTGGGATTATTTTGTTGCGGATACACTGGCTTATCAGGTTTCGAGTCGTATTTATTCTATTATAAGGCGTAGCGATGGAAATTATTTTGCATCTTTATATGGTTCATATATTAGTTATGGACGAAAAGGTGGTCTTCTGAAATTTAATCCTAATTCTCTCGATAAATACTTTGTTTATGATACGACTGACGGAATCCTTTCTGCAACCAGGAAATGGGATGATTATTTAGGTATTGGATTTATGGCGCTGGACGATTTTGAAAATTTATGGATATGTAATCAATATGCACAGAACGAAAATGTTTTGGCTGTTCTCACACCAGATGATAAATGGTATCATTTTTCTATAGATGATTCTCATGGTTACCTGAACTTATTTTTAACATCGATTGAATTTGATTCAAATGGTAAGGTCTGGTTCGGATCAGAAGTCAAATTTGGGGAAGATCCTTCAAGAGGTGGAATTATTGTGCTTGATTATAATGGCAATCTCTCCAATACCTCAGATGATGAATGGCGCTGGATTACGACCAGTGACGGTCTTGCTGATAATTCGGTTTATTCGCTCGCATTTGATTTTGAAGACAATCTATGGATCATGACTTCTGCAGGTATTCAACGCGCCGTTGTATCTGGGAATTTTCCAAGTCGATACTTTAGCCAGATTGATCCGGCGGTTCTGACGAGTGTTCCATTTGCCAAAGAATGCCGGATCAAAGTTGACGGTTTAAATAATAAATGGATCTCAACCGTCGGTTCCGGTGTGAAAGTCTATACTCACAACGGTATCTGGTTAAACGACGTCGAAGGTTTTACAACCGGAAATTCAGGTATCCTTAGTAATTATGTATTGGATATCGCTTTTGATCCTGATGATGGAATCGTATATCTCGCCACGAATAAAGGCATTTCAATTTATAAATCACCTTATGCGGTTTTTGGGGATGAGTACCGTGAATTAAAGATTTTTCCAATGCCCTTTGAAATACCGTCGGCGCGACCGCTTGTTATCGATGGTCTGCTGCAGGAGTCTGATGTAAAGATCATCACAATTGACGGTACCTTCGTCAGACATTTATCTTTTATTGACGGTGATATAATTGGTCAGCAGGCATTCTGGGATGGCAAAGATCATCGGGGACGATACGTCGGCAGCGGCGTCTATCTCTGCATGGCTTATACCAAAGATGGTAATACTACCGTTGGGAAAATTGCTGTAATCAGGCGTAATTGATGATGATTTTTAAAATACTATTTTAATTTATATTCCAAGGTCAAAAAATGCAGTCATTTATCTATTTAAGAAATACAACTCAAATTATATCTTATATCATATTTTTATTTATAAATTTTCTTTTTTCATATAAGTACGGTTCCCGCTTTTGCGATTATGCATTGCAATTATCTTTTATATATATTCTTGTTCTTATTTTACTGCCATTTGCTATTAATAAAGTTCCTAAGCGGTTTTTTAGCTGGAAAATTACTTCCGCACTTTTACTTATAGTATCTATTTTTTTTGTCATTTCATTTTTGTTAATTGATGTTGAAAAACTTCGTGTTGACCGATGGTTGATAATTAATACTTTTTTGGATAATCTCCTTAATGGACGTTATCCATACATTCCTACACAGGAAAATAATGTACCTGGTACATTTCCTTTTTACTATATACTCGCTTTTCCATTTTATATAGTTGGCGAGATCGGTTATATGGCGTTGTTTGGTTTTTTAGGATTCATTTATCTATTTAAAAAATTAGGTAAATTAACCAATAGGAATGCGCTTTTTGCCATGATCTTGTTATTATTCTCGGCATCTTTTTTTTGGGAAATGTTTGTTCGCAGTACAATTATAGTGAATATTGTAGTGCTTTTATGGTATCTGTTTTATCTTGAGAAAATGGATGAAGTTAATCTCCGAAAGCTAATCGGTATGGGTATTATAGGAGGGTTCGTACTTTCTACAAGGTCTGTAGTAGCAGTGCCGATGTTAATTTATTTTATTTACGCGTATTTGAGAAGAAGGGAATATAAAAGATTTTTAGTTCTCTCAATATCGGTACTTTTTACGTTTATATTAACTTTTTTACCGCTCTATATATGATTCTGTTGATTTAGCCTAATTATAAGGATAAGATATTGAAAATAATGGAAATAAGCGATCGAATAACCTTGACATTGTGGGCAACAATTGTTATTTTAACCCGTTGTTATTTATAATGATACGTTTATTTCT
>JAUVYH010000249.1 GCA_030603165.1 Fidelibacterota bacterium | reverse complement strand
TTCATTTTTTGCAAAAATCCCGATCTCGGTTCCCCAGGTATCAGCCGTGGCGGCGGCGAGTGACCCGAGAAACATCAGGTAGAACAGGTCATACGATGTGAAGTGATACAAAACAGCCATTATGAGTGAAATCCCGCCGTTTGCATATACCTGTATAATATCGCGCTGGCTGACTTTTTCGATAATACCTTTAAGGATGGTTCGTTTCAATTTACCGATTTTGGATAATATAGATGAGAGGATGAAAAACGTTGCCATAGGAATAACCCAGAATATGCCGCCAATCGAAAAGACAATTGAACCCAACAGCATGGCGCCGGCAGCGCCTCCGAGAGTTAATGCCTTTAAACGGTAGGCAAGGAATGCCAATAAAAAGGAGAAAGAAATCCACCCGACTATCATCAGTTGTCCTGAAAATGAGGAGTGCAGCATGATGTCCAGCATTAAGGCGCTTAATAATGGCATGGATAGATTATCGGAACCGGCAAAAGAGATCGACTCACTGAGAGCTGCGACTATTGCAACTGTGAATCCGATTAACAATAAACCGGTTAACGGCGCCATTTCGCTTCCCTGTAAATTTCGAAGTATAGGTAGAACTACTATTGTAATGAGAAAAGCGCTGATGAATATTGATAGTGAGCCGCGAATGGATTTTGAGTCTTTCCATAATGTAAATAAGCGGGGTTGTTTTTGTTGTGCTCCGATAATTGAAGCAAGCGGATCTGAAAGCGTCATGATAAACATACCGATAATCAACACAGCCGGATCTGAAGTCCAATACAGCAGGATGAGAATGAGAAAAGATGTTGGAAAGAACACCGTACCGAAAGAGAATCGCTCCGTAGTGTGCATGCCCTTCATCTGTCCCGCCCGAAGCGCAAATGTGTTCAAGATAATAAATATGCCGGCGAGGACCGACGGTGGAACCGGGGATTTGAAAATAAATGGGCTGGAAATGACCAATAAGCCGACGCCGACATGGACAAACTGGCGGGTGTTTTCTCCGGAAATATTAAATGTTTTGCGAAGCACTTCGCTGAAGGCGACAAAACCGAGAATTGTCAACAAAAAGATCCCAAAGGTGATCCATTCGTTTGTAAAAGGCTGGTATAAAGACACTGTTACTCCCTATTTATTCGGAGTTAATTTTAGAGAATTTACAGGGTATTTTCAAGAAGTTTGAATAAAAAGTCCCGATTTGACCAATTGGATGCATTATGAATGATTATGAGATAGCACAAAAAAACATAGAAAAACCGTTTATCGTATCGGCATCGGCAGGCACCGGCAAGACCCGGGTTCTGGTCGAACGGTATGTGAATATTCTCAAGAAGAAACATGCCGATATCGATGAGATTATTGCAATTACATTTACGGAAAAAGCGGCTGGTGAAATGAAGGATCGTATTCGACAAACAATTCGTAATGCCGATCCGTCAGCCGGTCAGAATATTCCGAAATTACTCGACAAACTTAACACCGCGCCAATTTCGACCATTCACAGTTTTTGCGCCCGGGTACTCCAGGATAATATCAATGAAATAGACATCGATCCCCAATTCCGGATCATTGATGAAATTGAAGAAGCTATTCTTCGTAAAGAGATACAGGAATTTTTTCTGCAACGAAAATTACGGACGAATGATCCTGCACTTTTAACGCTAATCCGGCATTTTGATCTGTACCAGATTAAAGATATGTTGAATTCGGTATGGCGGCAGCAAGCGGATTGTAGTGAATTTCTGGGAAAATTGCACGAAAAATCCGTTGAAGATCTGTACCACCAATTTAAAAATTTCCATGAAGAATATACACTTAAGCTTTTAAAACAATTTTTCAATGACCCTGTAGTCAAAGATATCCTTGATAGCTTTCGATCATTTAAATCCGGGAATTCTGATGACTTACTATATCGGGCGCTAATGACGATATTTAAAGCTGTTGAAACAGTCGATCACAATCGCATTCCAGCCGAGCTATGGGATAAATCCCTTCATAAAGCATTTAGTTCAACCCGAAAAGGAAGAAAAGAGAATTGGGGAGATGAATTGACTGTTCTCAGAGAATTGGTCGGTCAGTTAAAAGAAAAATGGAATATAATAAAAGACCGGGTTTTTCCCTTTAATGAAGATATTGAAAAACAAAACGCTGCTTTGATGATATCTTTTGCAGGGCTGTCGATGGAATGGATTGAACATTACCGGGTCGGTCTGAATGACAAAGGCTTGATTGATTTCAATGGACTTGAGATTGAAACGGAAAGATTTTTCAAACGGCGGTCAAAGGCGGCGCGAAATTATGCGAACCGCTTTGTCCATTTGCTGGTGGATGAATTTCAGGATATCAGTCCGGTTCAGAACCGTATTTTTGAAGCTATGATCGAATTAAACGCCAAATTGATCACGTTTTATGTCGGGGATGAAAAACAATCGATTTACCGTTTTCGCGGCGCCGAAGTAGAGATTTTTAATACGCATAAAGAGCTGAAACCGCTGTTGTATCTCGATAAGAATTTCCGCAGTCTGAAATCGTTGATCGATTTCTATAATTGCTTTTTTACATTTTTGTTTAATACTCAGAAGAAAAAACCGAAGTACGATGTCGGTTATGATAAACCGGTGGAATCTGCCGACTCGAATATTTCTGAATCAGTTCCAGTGGAATTGCTAATTGTCAATGC
>JAUVYH010000240.1 GCA_030603165.1 Fidelibacterota bacterium | reverse complement strand
AAAAGGTTAAAATGCTACTTTCCCTAAAGAAACGTAAAAAACTATAATAAAAATGTAGTGCCGAAATTTTAAGGTGTCGAGAACGTATACCTTTGAAATCAATGAGTTTATGATATTCGAGTTGTCGAATCAAGGTTAAGAGATAACTCAATACTATACTTCGAATAAAAAAGTCCGACCTAAAAAATCGGGCTTTTTTATTGCATAGTCATTTTTTGGTCACTCGCGGCTGTAAGTGCCTGATAATCAGGGGTTGACAGGGTAATGAAAATCCCTGTGTTGATACAAAAGTTAATATGAATCAAATAATGTCGGACATTGAGTCCGGTTGTTTAAGTCGAGAATAAGAGATAGAGCTGTAATAAAGCTGCATTTATGGGAATTTCAATAATGTAAACTGAAAAAAGGTGTAAACCTTATATTTGATTATTTATTAGAAAAACCGCTTTCATTGGTTGCCCCTATGTTGGGACTTTTCCAGTGCGTGGGCTCTGGTTCGTTTTCTCCTCATTTCAAACTAACAACTTTAAAATCCGTTGTCAACACCTCTACAGAATTTCCGCCGATCATGACGCTAAAATTACCGGGTTCTACTGTGTATTTCATATCCGAATCATAAAAACTCAGTTCCTGCACCGACACCCGAAACTGAACAGTTTTTTGTTCACCTGCCTCTAATGCCACACGTTGAAATCCTTTTAATTCCTTGACCGGCCGGGTGACACTGCCTACTATATCCCGAATATAGAGTTGAACAACTTCATCACCAGCCCGTTTCCCAGTATTTTTAACATTGGCGCTTACGACTAATTCATCAGTAGATAATAAGCGATTATTTAGCACTTTAATATCAGAATATTTGAATTTCGTATAACTGAGTCCATATCCAAATGGATACAGAGGTGAAGATGGTAAATCTATATATTTTGAACTGAATTTAGTATCCGGGTCGCCCGGTCGTCCGGTATTTTTGTGATTATAATAAATCGGAATCTGACCGGCAGACCGGGGAAATGTTACAGTCAGTTTGCCGGAAGGATTATAGTCGCCGGTCAGAACATCGGCAACCGCATTCCCATGCTGGATTCCGAGATGCCAGCTTTCCACAATGGCAGTCACTTTCGATTCCACATTGCTCAGCGTCAGAGGTCTGCCGTTCATTAAAACCAGTACGACCGGTTTTTTTGTTTCGGCAATAGCGTTAATCAATTCAGCCTGAACACCGGGTAAATTCAGATTAGCCCGGGATGCCGCTTCACCGCTCATATCGGCGCTTTCACCCATAACCATCACGACAATATCGGCTTTGCGGGCAGCTTTTAGCGCCTTATTAAATTCGGATCGACTATTGTTTTTGACATCACAACCTTTGGCATAAATTATTTTCACATCGTTGCCAAACTTATTTTTCAACCCTTCATAAACGGTAATCACATCCTCCCGCTTGCCCTCACACCTCCAGGTGCCAAGTGGTGCATCTTTATCATCAGCCAATGGTCCAATGAGCGCAATTGTATTAAGTTCTTTCCTGTTTAAGGGCAAGACACCATCTTCATTTTTCAAAAGAACAATGGATTCCCGCGCCAACTCCAATGCCGTCTGAATGTGATCTTGATGCAGGATCAACCCTTTTTGTAAGTTTTCATCTATATAGGAATGCTCAAACAGTCCTAACTTGAATTTCATTCGTAATATCCGTCGAACGGCATCGTCAATTAACTCTTCCAATAATGTTCCATCCGCTACCAGCGCTTCCATATCCGTTGTATAACAGCGTCCCTCCATATCCATATCAATACCGGCGGTTAATCCTTTTACTCCAGCTTCCAATCGATCTTTAGCAATGCCGTGTGCCACCAACTCGCCAATGGAATTCCAGTCACTGACGACAAAACCGTCAAATCCCCACTCTTCCTTAAGGATATTTCGCAAAGTGAATTGATTAGCGGAAGCCGGAACGCCGCCGATTTCATTGAAGGCGCTCATAAGCGTGCCCACACCGGCGTCAACCGCTGCTCTGAAGGAAGGTAGATAGATTTCACGTAACGTCCGTTCGGAAAAATCAACAGTATTGTAATCCCTGCCGCCTTCCGCCGCTCCGTATCCGACATAGTGCTTAGCGCAAGCCAGCAGGGTTAACGGATCAGCTAAATCTTCTCCCTGAAAACCCAGCACTTGAGCGCGGGAAACCGCCGATCCGAGAAAGGGATCTTCTCCGGCACCTTCCGCAATTCTTCCCCACCGCGCATCCCGTGCAATATCCACCATCGGCGCGAAGGTCCAGTGAATTCCGGCGGATGCCGCTTCTTTTGCCGCGATTTCAGCAGCTCTACGAATTAATACAGTGTCCCAACTTGCCGATGCCGCCAGAGGAATCGGAAATATCGTGCGATAACCGTGGATTACATCCAGACCAATTACGAGCGGAATTCCAAGACGAGATTCTTCTATTGCTATTTTCTGAATGCGATTATTCTCCTCCATGCCGATGACATTTAGCAATGATCCGATTTTTCCTTCCCGGATCATCTGCTCATACCGCTTATTCGTGCCGCTGAACAGGGTCATTTGCCCAACCTTTTCGGCGAAGGTCATTTGGCGAAGCAGGTCATTAACTTTTACTTCAATTTCAACATCCTTGAGATGCTGACCAAAAACTACTGTAATGACAAGAGTAAGTGTGAGTAAAATTTTAAAAGATAGTTTCATGACCTTTTGTCCCCTTGTAATATTTTTCAGTTATTTAAGTAATATCATCTTCTTTATATCGCTAAAGACTATACCTTGTAAAGATACATCAAGTTTATAAAAAAATATATTCCGCTGGAAACCGGGGCATTCCAGATCCTTACATAGCTACCGGCGGCAAGGTTTTCGTTCAAAAAAGATTCGACTTTTGAGCCGCGCAGATTGTAAATTACCAGCTGCACATCATTCCGCTGCGGTGTATAAAACTGAAAAGTTGTTGAGATGTTAAAGGGATTGGGATAATTGGAATACAAAGCATACTCTATCGTTATCGCCAAATGGCAAGTCAAGTATTTTTTCACAAGATATTTAAGCATGATTAATCATCTCCACATATTGTTTAACAACATATTTTGCGATTCCAGTAACATTGTGAATAAAACT
>JAUVYH010000215.1 GCA_030603165.1 Fidelibacterota bacterium | reverse complement strand
ATTAAAAATTGACATTGTTATATTTAAAAGGAGAACATTTATGAGTTACGCATCTATTGAAGAGTTCATGCAAATGGTCGTTGCGAAGAATCCTGCTGAAAAAGAATTTCATCAGGCCGTGCATGAAGTAGTTGAATTATTATGGGATTTTATCCAAAAGAATCCCATTTACAAGCATCATAAAATCCTAGAAAGAATTGTTGAACCGGAGCGGGTTATTATTTTTCGAGTTCCCTGGAGAGATGATCGCGGTGACATTCAGGTAAACCGTGGATTCCGTATTGAATTTAATTCGGCTATCGGACCTTACAAAGGCGGTCTGCGTTTTCATCCTTCCGTAAATATTGGGATTTTGAAATTCCTCGGTTTTGAACAAGTATTTAAAAACAGCCTTACCACACTTCCAATGGGTGGTGGCAAGGGCGGTTCTGATTTTGATCCTAAAGGAAAGTCCGACAACGAAGTCATGAGCTTCTGCCAATCCTTTATGACTGAACTTTTCCGTCATATCGGACCCAACACCGATATACCCGCCGGCGATATAGGCGTCGGGGCTCGCGAGATCGGCTATCTTTTTGGACAGTATAAACGTCTGAAAAATGAATTCACCGGTGTTTTAACCGGTAAAAGTCTGAACTGGGGCGGTAGTCTGATTCGTCCGCAGGCAACCGGGTTTGGGTGTGTCTATTTTGCCAAAGAAATGTTGAAAACTCGTGGAGAATCATTTAAAGGCAAGCGTGTGGCGATCTCCGGCTTTGGTAATGTTGCCTGGGGTGCTGCGCTCAAAGTAAACGACATGGGCGGTAAGGTAGTTACCCTTTCAGGACCGGATGGCTATATCTATGATCCGGATGGTGTTTCCGGAGAAAAAATCGACTATATGCTGGAGTTGAGAGCCACTAATAACGATGTGGTCGCGCCGTATGCTTCCAAATTTAATAGCGCTAAGTTTATTCAGGGTAAACGTCCATGGGAAGTGGATGTGGATATTGCTCTGCCATGTGCAACGCAAAACGAACTGAATAAAGAAGATGCGGAAAATCTCGTGAAAAATCGCTGTATCTGTGTATGTGAGGGCGCCAATATGCCATGTACACCGGAAGCCATCGAAGTGCTGTTGAACAATAAATTGCTATACGCTCCCGGAAAAGCAGCTAATGCCGGCGGTGTCGCTGTCTCCGGTTTGGAAATGAGCCAGAACAGTATGCGTTTGTCATGGACTAGCGAAGAAGTGGATAGCAAATTACACAGCATTATGGTTAGTATTCATGAAACCTGTGTGAAATATGGTAAAGACGGTGACTTTATCAACTACGTGAGAGGCGCCAATGTTGGTGGCTTTATCAAAGTCGCAGATTCCATGATCGCTCAGGGCTGTGTATAATCACGGAATTTGATTCACTAAATAAAAGGGCTGTTCGTTTGAGCAGCCCTTTATTATTTTATCCGAATTTGAATAGAATTTACTGAAACTTTTAAATCGCAATGTTTTTGGGGAATATTCTTATAAATTTGATATTTGCAATTTGATATTTGAAATTCCGGCTTATCCAGGTTAGGTATCTTTCTCTTTATAAATAACGGCAATGCCATGTTTTCCGTCCATTTTGATTGTTAACGGATGTGATGTTCTGACATGTGTGAAGAAATTGCGTTCTTCTATGATTTTCAACTGATCTATCCAATTCCAGTCGATAAAATCTATCCGTGATTTATAGGGAATAGTGAAATAGCCGATTTGCATGGCAATAATATTGTGGAAAAAGTGAGTGCCTTGAGAAGGATCAATATTAAAACCCTCGATACCCATTTCAATTATGATCTTTGCATTACTGATTTGAACAAACCGTACCGGAACACCGAGGAAACGATCCTGAGAACCCCAACGTCCCTGACCGATGAGTATGTATTCCCGATTATCTTTATTCATTTTATTGTTCAATAAATCGATTTCATCTCTCATTTCGATGGTTTTTAACTTGTCAAATTTCTTCGGGTCCAGGTAGATGATATCCTGAATTGTATTGATCTCACCATTTCCCATACTCTTATCAGTATAAAGTAAGAGCCGTTCTTTGTTGATTTCGTCCGACGATAAATCAACATCTTCACTGCTGATCGCCAATGGTCGAATCTGCAATATATAAAACGTGGGAACCTTATTATGTTCTTTATTTTTGGTTAAATCAACGGCAAACTCGATCTCAACCGCCATACCGAACGCTTCTTCACCGATTTCGAGTAATTTTGCAATAATATCAGCAAGCGGGAAGTAGTTATATTTTATGATATTATCGAAAGTAATAACCCGTACACCGGGGCGATTTACACCGGGAATTAAGCGGTTATCGTGATGATCCCATACCGACGCCGTATAATTTAGAGCGCCATAGGGTTCTACATTTTTTATTTCCATTTTTTTTATTGTGGCGTCTTCTCCGGTCAAAAGGTCGAATTCACTATGTTTTAAATCGATTCCGTAAAGTTCTTTTTGAGAATCTACAAGCATGTTTTTAAGTTGTAAAAACTCTACTCTGGGAAACTTCGGGCAAAATCGAAAATGTTTTCCACCTTCTATAACCATTTTTCCAAGACCGACGACAATAGATGCGAGCCCGTCTTCATTTCGTAAATTTGAAATGGGATAGAAATTGTGTGATTGAGCAATACCGGAGATATGAGGGTAATAATAATCGCCGAAATTGGAACCGACAACCTGCTGGATAATTACCGCCATCTTTTCTTCTTCTAAATGGTGATTCAGGTTTTCAATATATGAACGGGAATTTTTAATAAAAACGGATGCAAAGACCAATTTTATTGCGGAAAGGAGTTGCTGCAAACGTTCTTCATCATCCGGGTGGTTATTCGGAAGCATATAGGTTCGGTAAATTCCGGCAAAAGGCTGTGAAGAAGAATCTTCCAGCAAGCCGGAGGACCGAACCGCAAGTGGATATTTGATGTGATATAAGAAAATACGCAGATTTTCTACCAGTTCCGCAGAAATGGAGGACGTAATAAACAAGTTGTCAATTTCCGAATCACTCATATCGTCATTCAATCGCTCGATAATTCGGTTGCGCTGTATAAAGTTATCAAATTCGTTTGTGCCGATAATTGTTGTGCTGGGAAGCGAAATATTCACATCAGGATAATGTTTTTCGAATTCCATACTGGTCAAAAGAGCATTCATGAACGCCAGACCGCGTCCTTTCCCGCCGAGTGATCCTTCACTTAATCTCATAATTTCAGTTGGCTCGAATAAACTGGCTGGATGAAAATTGACAATTTTGCCTTTGTTTTTGCTTTTCCGAATAAAAGTTAATGTTTGCTCAAGGTGATTTCGCATATCCGCTGTAGAATCAAAATCCTTAATTGTCAACAGGCGCGTCTTTTTAGCGATCTGAGTTTCACCTCTTGCCATCAGCCAGGCGGAAAAATGATTTCTCCGGCTATGGTACAAAATAGATTCATCGGGTACGGTTTTAAGTATTTCTTCGAATTCAATCAACGTACGTGCTCGATTAATTTCTGCGCCTTTTTCGTTTCGGAATACAAAGTCGCCGAATCCAAGATTATCCAATATGTATTGCCGTAGTTCCTGCAGGAGATGTTTGGAATATTTATCAATAAATGTCGCATTGATTTTATCGGCTTTTTTTCGATTACTCGAATCGGATGACATTAAGATAGTTGGGACATCATAAATATTTTCTTTGACCTTTGAGATCAATTTGATGCCGGCTTCAGGATCCAAATGGTCGTTTCGTTCATAACTGATATCCGATATGACAGCGATTATATATTCTTTATACTTGTCATAAAAAGATATTGCTTCCTCAAAGTTATGGGCAAGAATGACCTTCGGACGTACTCTCATCTTTAAACGTTTATTAATATCACTTAATTCTTCCCGAATTAAAATTTGGGTCTGTTTTACTATTTCTTCGTAGAGTAATGGCAGGAGAGTAGAGTAGTACTGAATCGAATCCTCAACCAGCAAAATCACTCTGACTAAGCCATGTTTTGTGTCATATTCTATATTTCGTTTATCTTCGACTGATTTGACCATCGCCAGGAAGAGTTTGGCGTCACCTTTCCAGAGGAAAATGTTATCGAACAGATCCAACTTATCCATATATTTTTCTAACAGACTTAGGTCGGATTGCATATTAAGCAATAACAAAACAGGCAATTCCGGGTTGCGTTCTTTGATCATTTTGACGATTTCGAATGATGTGATCTTACCGATGTGGAGCATTGTGATTACGAGGTCGAATTTTTTCTTCTCCAGCATTTTTAACGCTTCTTCCCCGGTCGGGACACTCGTGACCATCGGAGCGGTGCTTAAATTTAATTGACGGTACTCGCCGTAAATTTGTTCGGATAATCTTCCGTCTTGTTCGAAGATAAACGCATCATAAAAAGTCGAGATAAGTAATATCTCTTTTACTTTATTTTTCATTAAGTAATGGTAACTGTCTTCGCCGTACTTGAATTTGTTGTAGTAGTGAATCAGTTCATTTTTATCCATATTCTCTCCGTAACTGCATTATCAAAGTTAAGTATATAGAGATAAAATGAGAATATCAAAGAAATTATTTTCGTGAGTCTCTTGCAAAATTAATTTCACGGGGTTAATTATTTGATATTTTCCAGCCGTAGGTTTGCCAGCCCTTGACTTAACCTTGATTCGACAACTCGAATATCATAAACTCATTGATTTCAAAGGTATACGTTCTCAACACCTTAAAATTTCGGCACTACATTTTTATTATAGTTTTTTACGTTTCTTTAGGGAAAGTAGCATTTTAACCTTTT
>JAUVYH010000008.1 GCA_030603165.1 Fidelibacterota bacterium | reverse complement strand
ATTCCAATCCCGCCTCTCTTGTTTTTCCATTTTCATTCATCATAACATAAATATTTCACTATTATTTTTCAATCATTAACTCTTCCTTCCTAAATCGTTCCAAACAGTAAAAAATGAAAATTCCTATACAATTAAATTATTTGAAACAGTTAAAATCCACTCACCAGAATTTGGAGCTGGAATAGAGTAAAATTTATAAGTACTCCCTACTATTAGATTAGCTATATCAGGATTACTTGATGCGTATCCAGGATCAATAGTTATATCATCGATCGTCCCGGTAATACCATCTTGACCGGGATTCAATAATTCAAAGTATAATTCATCAGATATATCTTCCCAAGTTATTGTAAATTTTGCATTTTCGACCCCAGACTCTAATTGAACGCTTTCCGTTACTATCTCACCCACTTGAACTTGATCTACCCAAACATTAAAAGTTTGTAGATTTCCGATACTTCCCTTTATGGAATTATATACATTTAACATATCCAGGGACGTAGGATTCGGTAGATTGAAATATTGTCCACCCGTTTCTGTAGCTATCGAGTCTAATAATGATTCATCAGAATATAAACCAAAAGATATCGTGTAAACTTTTGTTTTTGTTGTTACAATATCTGGTAAAACATCATCAACGTATGGTGGATCATTTTCCTCGCCATCACTTAATAATATCATACCCCAGGGATGAGATGCATTTCCATATTGGTCTAATTGATTTTTTCCAGTCTGTAAACCTCCGCCAATGGTTGTAGAACCATCAGCAGATAAAACATCTATTGCATCTTTGGCTAATTGCTGTTGATTTTCTCCTGAAATTATTTCTGCTAAATTATAATCAACTGAAGCTGAAGTACTAAAACTACTTATTCCAATCATATCACCAATTTCCATTTGGTCTACAAATAGTTTACCGGCATTCTTTGCAGTTTGTAGATAGTAAATATCTGGTTCGTAAAATCCATCTCCCATACTTCCTGATCTATCTATTACTTGAACTACATCTATATTATTTGATTCTCCTTGATAAATTACTGCATCTTCTTCAACTTCAGTTGTTTCAAAGTTATCTTTTGATATAGTAACACAAAAATCATAGCTACCATTAAAAGGCTGTACCGGTGGTGAAATACCTAATTTATAATAACCCTCATCAGGCCAATTTGAACAATAATTTACCCATGTTACTTCAGCATCAACTCCTCCTATTTTGATATCGAAATTATCTATATTTAAATCTGATATTTCTTCTCCGGCACTATCAAATACTTTGACTTCTGAAATAAAATTAATTGGATTATCATACTTACCAACAATAATTGGGATTGAGGAAGTGGGATTAACTACTGAGATTAAACCGGTACTACCGGAAATATTGTCATATCTTATCGGAACATAATCTGATAAATCACCTATCAAAAATGAATGATAACGACAAGCCCAACCTGATCCGGCTGATTCAGCAATTAGTAAAGTTCCATCCGGATTTCTATCTACAAATAGACGAATATGACGACTTGCATAATTTAAAGCATCCGCTGGCTCAAGATCATCAAAACTGCCTAATTCGAATGAGACATTACTAATCGTAATTGTTCCATATTTTATTGATGTATCCCAACAACGACATACATATCCGGAACAATCGACTCCAATTACATAAGTATCTCCCCAACTAACTGTACCTTCTCTTCTGTTACCTAAATAATTATCACCTGCTTTCTTTCCACTTGATATACCAGATTCAAAAGTTGACAAAGAAGTAAATCCACCCCATTTATAAGTCAATTTTTCATTTGAACCGATCGTCCACCAATAACCATTATTGCTTGAAGGTGTTCTAACAGAATCTCCATTAATTATTTCTAAACCGTCAGTACTATTGCTACTACTTCCTGTCCATTCACAGACAATATAACTATTTGCTGTTGACAAAGCTTCCGCACGGGTAACACTTGCGGTAATATTGTTCTTTTTTTTTAGTAAAGGATTACTTTCATAAGCTGGATATTCAAAATCATTGTAATGATATGATTGATCAAGATTTTCAGGATATTTTATTATAGGAACCTTTTTTGGGAATTTATTCTCATATCTCCATTCTATAATATGAATACCGTCTTCGGCAGAGATCATTTGATACAAATTCCCTTTTTTATCAACGGAAAATTCCTTAAAAATATATGAAAATTTAATATTCGGTAAATTAAACTTTGCTTTCAGTTTACCTGCGTCATTCATCAAATAAATATATCTTGCGACTTTCAATGGAACTTGTTGAGTGATTTGCTCAATTAAAAAATATTTGAATCCTTCCGGAGTTGCACCAATATATTTTATGGCTCCGAGATCATTTATATTAATATTATAATATGAATTATCAGCAAGTTCAACTTCAGCTGTCTGTGAATTTTTTCTAATTGCTTTTATTTGACCGGAAAGTCCATCGGGAATTCCGTCAATTTTTTTCAGTGCATTACCTTTTTGTAGTGAGTTGATTTTTAGAGTAGTTAGTATATTTGTAGTCAAAGCAATCTGTCCATTTTCATATTTGGTTATCTTTGAAATTCTTATCCTTCCCGATGAAGTTTTATAATTGTTAATAACAGTTTTTTTATTCATTTTGTAAAATTTATTTTCATTTAAAACATAATAGTCCTTTTCACTATTCCATAAAAAATCATCAGCATTATAGAACGGAATTTTTACAGCTCTTTTAAATTTCTTATCTTTGTAAATTTTTATAGTTTGATTTTGCGCATCTAAAATAATTACTTCCTTATCTTTAATTTGAAATGAAGTTGGTCCATATTGTCCACCGGGTGCTTTTCTGAAACTTAAAGTTGAATCACTTTTACCCCACGGAACGAATAATTTTTCTTCAAAAGTATACTGACCAAAAAGTAAATTTGAAAATACGACTACTGTTAGAAATATAATTAATTTTTTCATTATTTCTACCCTATTAATTTTTTCATTTTCCTATTTATTACTGTTCTCATAAAGTTAATTATAAAAACATAAAAAAGGGATTTTTAAAAATTTTTTTATTTCCCATCATTATTTTTGTTAGATGATTTAATTTTATTTTCAAATATCTTTGGTAATTTTTCAAGATTATAAGAAATACCAATAAAATGCGCTGCACCTAATGCATTATTTTTTAAATCGGAAGTATAGGCATAATCAGTAGTAATCCCTTTATATGTGAACGAGGTACCAAAAGCAATTTCCGGTTCATTCTGTCCATTTTTATACAAAGTACCTAACCTTATTTTAAATTCTGGAACAATAGATATTTCTGTGCCGATGCGAAATTTATCATTCTCAACATCCCTTAACTCTCTCTCCCAGTCAGCTGATATGGCAAGTATATTATTAGGGAAAAAACTTGCTCCTAATTTTGCAATAGGATAAAGTTTGCTTTCACATTCACTATCAGTATTCCATTTTACATAAGATATCGGATTCAGTATCACTAAACCAATATTTGATATATTGAATATCTTAAAAATCAAACCTAAATCAGCAGAATAGCCAAAGGAATAGTTATCCAACATAGATTGATACAACAATTTAATAGAGCCACCAAAATTTACAAATTTTAACGCGCTACCTATCCCCATCGAAACAAGGAGATTATTTTCACTAAAATTTCCAATGTGATTATCATATTCATCATATTGAGGAATATCTTTTATACCTGCATTAACAAGTCCAAGACTATAAGCAAATCCGGCTTCCTTTTTTACAAAAGATAGGCTATTTAAAACACGGTCATATTTTAAAAATGAAAACATTCCACCTATTTGTGTTTTATTCACCAATCCAAGCTGGGCGGGATTCCAGAATATTGAAAATTCATCATTTACATAAGATATCCCACTACCAGCCATACCAATCTGTCTAACTCCAGTACCTAGTTTTAAAAACGATGCGGTTCCACCGTCAATAGCATATGAATTTATAACAACAGCAAGAACAAATATACATATAAGACTTTTTTTCATATTATAATTAGAAAACATATCTCATTCTCCTTCTATTAACTCATTTATTATCGTAAAACAGCAATTTTAAATACTTTTTCTAATTTATGATTTCCACTTTCTACAATAATACGACCTAAATAGACGCCATTCGCTACTTTTTGACCCGACTTGTCAGTACCATCCCAAAGATCGATTTGTGAAACGTCAAAATATTCTCTATCATGATATCCATTATCTCGAAGTCCATTTTTAGTAACAATCTTTATGAGATCACCTGAGAAATCAAATATTTTAATATTTACAACTGCCCGTTTACTCAACTGGTAGGCTATACAAGACATATTTAATTCATTACAATATGAACAGGGATTTGGATATACATGCACATTTTCTAAAGATAGAACAGGATTCGGGTCTACTATAAAATTTAAGCATGTACTAGCGGATACACCGAACTGATCTTTAGCATTAATATATAGGTTATGTTTTCCTATGGATAATTCATTAAATTCATCAAACAAGTATTCACATATCCACTTATGTTCTGAATCTCCCGATTTACTTATGGTAACATCAGGAGCGTTACCATCATAGTTAACAATCAGTTCATCTCTGGTACCTCTATCAAAAATAAGTACTACGCTAGAATAATCCAGCTTCCTGGTGTAACCTGAAATAAGGATATTAAATTGTGGAGTCTGATCAGGAATAGAAAAATATTTATCAAAATTTTTCTTATTAATAATATTTTCGAAAGGAGCTCCAGAAATTGTCGTGCCGGTTGCTCTTCCTTCCGCTATTGTTATGGTTGAATCAATTTTGAATAATCCAAATTTGCCTATTGTATAGGTATTTAAAGAAATTTGGTTTAAAATTGGATTAATATTATTAATCATGATATTTTCACTATTCCAATGATCGTTTGAATATTTTTCAACTGTTAGTTCATTTTCACTAATGTTTTCTATTTCAGAATCATAGTACTTAAAGATAACATTTGTTGGATTAGGAGATAATAATACATCTTGTTGTGATAATCCTAATTGATAAGTTTGTCCAATACTGTTGCTGGTAGAGTCTATACTGGAAGGTGTATAAAACATTGACAGATTCCCAAAAGATGGAAGTGATTCATTAAAGGAAATTTTCATACGTTTATCAAAAGATTCATATGTTTTATTATTTTCTATATCAGACCAGACGTTTGCTATACCAATAATTCGATACCAATTTCCGGTATCAACGCGAGCGGTAATGAAAATAGTTGCTTTATTGAAATTTATCTGTTGTCCCTTATAAAAAGTATTCATATTAACTTCACTATAAAAAGTGTTATCACCATTATTTTCTAACTCTATAAAAATCCTATTTGAACCCATTGGTGGCGGCGGCGGTGAATCATATTCAAAAAGACCATAAATCATAAAATTAGTAGTTATCGTATCGGTCCCAGCTTCAATAATCACTTTGTTATTATTTATAAAATTAACATTCATTAATAGATCATTTCTTATCTGTTCTACAGAACCAGAGGATGTAATATTTACTTTAGTAATAGAAGTATTATCAGATTTATTCCCAAATGCATCATAAGAAATTGCTCTTAAAAGATATTTCCCTTCTCCTAAATAACCGGGTGACCAATTTTGAAGAGTATATTTATATCCAACACAATCTATATCAAAAGCAGATGCAGCTGTTTGGGAAGGTGTTATATTTTTCCATTCAGTATCATCTGATTTTTTATATTGAAACAATACTTTTTTCAAATTAACATCCGGGGTATATGCTGATAATATTCCATCATTTACCGAAATAATACTATTGGGAGATGTCGTATCACTTAAACTTACTTTAATGTTATCAATATCTTTATTTTCATTTAAATCAATAACACCATTTCCATTCGAATCTCCATATAAATTAGAAAGTGGTTTAGCTGTATCCTCACCATAAACACGAATAAGTATATCAGGTGGTTTTACGACTGTGTTTGGTATAATACCATTAATTATGTAAGGTGAATCTTCATCATAGCCAGAACCCGGACCCAGTTTATTCCATTCGCTATTTGGATCATCAGCGATTCTATATTCAAAATATATTTTATCACAATCATCATCATTAGAATAAGCAGTAATATTAATCTTTCTACTTGGATCTATTTCTATTGTATTAGTGGTATCAATTGTAATATTATTTATATGAGTTATAAATGAAGTTGGAGCAGTTCTATCAATAAATAGCGTTAATGGGTAAGGAGAAGAATCAATATTATCATTTAAATCTTCTGCAATTACACGAACTAAATACTCACCATCATCTAAATTAGTTACATTCCATTTGTTAGAAGATATATTAATATTTGAATGGAATGGATTATTGCTTTTCTCATCAAAAGTAACCCAATTATCTTCATCCACTTTCCTATATTGAAATTTAAGCTTTGCAATACCTTCATCATTTTTAGTATTTGTCCCTATGACGATGTTTGAACTGTTTATGTGTAAACCTTCTGGATTATCAATCCAGGAATTTCCACCGTCATAACTTAGTGATGAAACAGAGACAGATGGTTCAATTGTGTCAATTATTATTACAGGCGTTACTGTTGTACCAGATTCACTAGTATTGCCGGCAGAATCAGTTGCTACTACCTTGAAAAATGCAGTATCGTTTTTCCAAACTAATGGAACATTATATAAAACACTCCATCCATCTGTTCCATCTTTATCAGGTTGAATACCTGATAATAGTGTATCTGAATCAAGACTTTCCCATGTGATTCCATTATTTAGCGAAGCGGAAAATTGCATTCTTTCAACATCATTATCAGCTGAGGCACCTGTAATTTCAGCCTTGCTAATGCTATTTATTGAGGTGTTTTCTGGAGTATCATCACTATTTACTGAATATATAAATGCGGTAGGTTTTTCATTATCAACTATCACCGATATATCATCATATATTTGATTACCTGCTACATCTTCAGCGATAACTCTAAGTAAAATTCTACCCACATTTTGATTACCAGCTCTTGTAGGGTCTAAGTCGCTAATTAATCTGGTGTTCCATGTTGCCTTCCAAAGATTTTCATTCACAAGTGAAGCATCATTAATTTTAACCCATGATGTGTCATTGGGATAAGTCCTAAATATTTTTACTGTATTAATGTCAGATACAGTTGATATTGCATAAACTTCGATAGGATTATTAGGATCACCAGCGACATACACATCTTTATTAAAATCTTTTATTTCTTTTTCCGGCTCAGGCATTGTTATAACTAATTTTTGGAATTCTATAGCTGGTATCGTATGATCTATTTGAACTTTAACTATTTCTGGAGATGGATCAACATTATCACCATAGTCCTCTGCTATTGCTTTTAATAAATAATATCCTTCATCTAAATTAGATGTATTCCAATTAAACCCATTTTTAAAATCAGATTCAGATATATGCGATTCAGGTTGAATACCTATCCATTCATTACCATCATCATCACTACCATTATTATTGTCATCTTTATAATACAAAACATTTATGTCCTTTATATCATAGGCTTCATTCGATCTAGTAATTCCTTTAATAGATACCTGATTAGATATTCTTATATTATTGAAGGTTGAGGGATCATATCCGTTAATATCTGTAAATAAAGCTATTGGACCGGTAGTATCATCGAAATAAACAGAGATTTGGGATGGCGATGAGTCTCTATTATACACAGAATCAGTTGCAACAGCTCTTAGAAAATACCAATTTCCTCCAATGATATCAAGAAAATAAGGGTTAAAATCAATAGACCATTCGTCTTTTCCATTACTATCGCGATCAATAGTTTCCCAATTACCTGCATTTACTCCTTTATAATCAAAATCAATATATTTAACGTCATTGAAATCAGTAGAAGCATCAATTTTTATAGAAGATTGTAAAGGTATGATCTCATTACTTTGAGGTTGAATTATTTTAGCTTTCGGTGAAATACCATCAACATAAATTGTAAAAACTCCAGATGAGCTATAGTTGCCAGCTAAATCAAAACTAATTATTTTAAAATTTAAATTTACTTCACTATTTACATATTTCTCAGTTCTTGATCCAGAAAAATTTCCAATCCAAGGTTCTAAGGTAACTGTATCGAATGATACCCATTCATCATCAGGTTTATATTCAAAGAGCAAACGATCAATACCAAAATTATCAGATGATATTGCGGTTAGTGTCGCTTGACTCCCTGCTTTAATTCTTTTTATAGTTGTAGTGTTAGTAATATCAGGAGGAGTGACATCAATTAAAAGGTAGTTATCAAAATCAGCGCTTGAAGTAATATAAGTATTTCCTGTTTTGTAAACTATATTCACAGGTACACTTAAATTATTGTTTTCTAGTAATTCTTGATCGCTAAATGTCCCTATCATCAGAGTAAATCTATTATCATTTTCTGTAACATCACCATTACTACCATTATTATATGCAAATTGAGGCTCTGAATATTTTGTCGATATTTGATCAACTCCTATTTTAACTGATTCAATTAACCGGAAGTCAGATACATCTACAAAGATTTTAAGTTTTTGGTTTGACTTCAACGAATTATTATCAAATGAGATATTGGTAATGATTTGACTAAAATCTATTATAATTACATTTATTTTACTTGGATTATTGTCTTCATTTCCCGCGGTATCAATTGCAGTTGCGTACAGACGATACCATCCATCTCCGGAAAGGTTTAATGTATAGGGAGATAAGACTGCGGTCCAACCATCTGAACCACTTGAATCCACACCATATTCTATAGGTTGAGGATTATTTATGGACTCTATTTGAAATTTTACTTTATAAATGTCATCAGAGATACCTTCCCCTTCATCTCTAACAGCAACCACATCTATATCATCCTGAAATCCCAATGTATCATTCTTAGATGGAGAATTAATTTCAACTGATGGTGATTTTCCATCCACTTTTACCAATACTTCCGACTCTGAGCTTTTATTACCTGCTATATCTGTACAAAAGGCTTTAATTTTAATTTCTTTCTCTTTATTTATCAATTCTGGTATATTTGTAATATCTGCACTCAAAATAGTTGACCATGGTTCGGAATAAACTGAGTCTAAGTAAAACCATTCATCAGGATTGCTAAAATCATAACGGTATAGAAATTTAACATATCCAATATCATAAAAATTGTCACTTGGTAATGCTTGTATATTTGAGACACTTCCTGGAGTTATTAATTTGGGATTTGCCGTCATAGATTCAATTTCTGGAACTGTTTTATCAATTCTTAAATATTCTCCAAAGCTGCCACTACCTTGTTCATAACTAATCCCTTCTGAATCCTGGCAAGTAACTGTTATTTCAATAGATATATTTTCAATCATATTTGACTCTGATAATGGTCCAAATTTATAAGAAAAAATATGATCATTACTTGTAATATCACCATGTGTGCCATTATCATATAAAGGTTGAGCATCTGATAAGTCAGCTAAAACAAATAAATTTGCCTGAACTGCATCTACTTTGTTATCTGTTTCAACATATATAATGCAAGTATCTCCAATACCTAAATAATTGTCACTAAATGAAATATCTTTAATAATTTCTTGAGAATAAATAGAATTAATTAAAAATAAAAGACATAATGTAATTAAAAACAGCATTTTGCTCTGATTATTTCTATTATAATTCATTTGACTCCTCCCTATATGAAACATTTTTATACCGCTTTCAAATATATATATAAAATATTTAATAATCACAAATTATTTTACTCCCTATATAGGAGGAGTAACATCAAGCAACCTTTTTTTATGCTTCTCTAGTCTGAGTAAAAATAGAAGCAGATCAATTAACTGCTTCAATTTGTCACCATCCTCAATTTCGTCTATTTTAATTTTTTCATTACTCAGTGTTTTCTTTCGTAAATTTCTTCAGCCACAATTATATGCAAAATAGAATCAATATATGTGATTGTCAAGCAAATTGTTTATGTTCTCCGGGTTCTTTTTTTTGTGCTTATATTGGCAATATGAAAAAAATAGTGCTTATATAAACCAAATTCACTTACAAATTGGTAATAGAATCCGTGTTTATTCACATTAGGAACTTTTTATGAAAACCCGTAAAATATATTAGCGTAACTTTTTTGATAATTCTGAATCAACTAATTAGAGCCAACTCGAAAAGGTAAAAAAATAAAAACGCAGAGATCGCAAAGGACGCAGAGAATTATAAAGATTTTTATTTATCTTAAATAAAAAATGAAAACTATTTATTACCAAATTACATGAAATTTTTAATAACCCCCGCCTACCAAAGGCAGGCGCACGCAGACAGGAAACGGCGGGCAGGTCTGCGACCTCTGCGTTAAATGTAAAATCCCTTTTCAAATGAGGTATAATTAGAACGTAAGAATTAACGACAACGGCTCTTATCAGGAGGAATCAAGTGAAAGACAAAATCTACGATGTAGTCATTATTGGCGGCGGTCCGGCGGGATTCACCTCTGGTATCTATACCGCCAGGGAAAAACTCGACACCGTGTTACTGGAAAAATCCATGACCGGCGGGATACCGAATGTTACCGATTTAATTGAAAACTATCCGGGTTTTCCGGAAGGCATTGCCGGTCCCGATCTGATGATGAAATTCAAACAGCAGGCTGAAAAATTCGGCGTCAACATCCGGGAATACGACGAGGTCCTGCAAATTGTCCCCGGTAAACAGCATCATACAATTAAAACCGAGCAAAAAGAATACCGGGCAAAAGCGGTAATTATTGCAACGGGCGGTCTCCCGCGCCTGCTGAATGTTCCCGGTGAAAAAGAGTTCACCGGCAGAGGCGTATCCTACTGCGCTACCTGCGATGGTCCGTTTTATAAAGACACAGAAATCGCAGTTGTTGGCGGAGGGAATGCAGCCATACAGGAAGCCCTGTTCCTGACAAAATTTGCCGCTAAAGTAACGGTTATTCATCGCCGGGACGAATTGCGTGCAAGCTCCATTCTGCAACAACGGGCTTTTGCCAATAAGAAAATTGATTTTATCTGGGATTCGGTCGTAACAAATATTTACGGTGAAAACGTAGTCGAAGGCGCTGAAATCAAGAATGTTAAAACAGGTGAGATGAGCCGACATAAATTCGACGGCGTCTTCGTCTTTATCGGATGGATCCCCAACGCCGAATTTGTCAAAGACCTTGTAAAGCTTGACAATGAAGGGCATATCATCACCGACCGTTATATGAACACTTCGTTGCGGGGAATATTTGCCGCAGGTGACGTACGTTCAAAGAAATTCCGCCAAATCGCCGAAGCGGTAGGCGATGCGACGGTTGGGGCGCTTTCCGTTTCAGAATACATCAGTGAACTAAATTGATGCAACCAAAACCGGATAATAAAATGAAAAGAACAATATTAACATTTTTCCTTTCGCTATTCGCCATGCTCGGTAATCGTGATATTCAAGCGTGTACTACCGGGCTCGCGCATTCCGGCGTCACATCAAATGGTCACGCCCTGCTGTGGAAAAACCGGGATTCCCGTTTTAAAGACAATGAAGCGGCATTTTTCAGACATGCTGATTTTTCCTTTATCGGAATCATCAATGCGAATGACACCACCCAAATATGGGCAGGCGTCAACAATCATGGTTTTGCGATCATGAACGCCGAATCCCGTGATATGGCGGTTCCTGACGAAAACACTCGATACGATGACGAAGGCTATTTGATGAAAGAGGCTTTGAATAAATGCACAACAATCGATGACTTTGAGGCGATGCTAAAAACGAGCAACGCATCCGGCAGAAAAGTAACCAGCAATTTTGGCGTCATCGACGCCACCGGCAGCGCAGCCTTCTTTGAAACCGGCAACCATGAGTATTTCCGGTTTGATACTTATAGCACATCTGATAAAGAATCATTTCTGGTCAGGGCGAACTTTGCTCACAAGGCTCGTTCCGGTAAAGGATATGGTCGGATTAGATATGGTCGCGCTGTCAACCTGCTCCGGAATGCGCTTGAGAACGGAAACTTAAACTATAAATATATTTTATCAGTAGTTTCTAAAGATATCCACCTGCCTGATTCAATCCTCGCCGCAGACACAAATCCTGCCGACATGCGCAAAACCAGAGACACCGTCAATCGCTACAGAACGGTTTCCTGCGCTGTATTTAATGGAGTAGGCAATGGGGAAGATCCGCGCTTTACCACATTCTGGTGCACACTTGGAGAACCTGTTGTTTCAATATCTGTTCCTCTCTGGGTTTTTGCGGGCAATGTTCCCTCACAAATGGACTCGACTTCCGGCTCACCCCTTAACAAGACATTCCGGAAAATCAAGCGACAATTGTATCCGGATGACGACTGCATCGATCTTGATCAGGTCAATCGTATTCAACATATTCTATACAAGGGACAGAAAAAGATTTTCCGAAAAACAGAAAAGGTGCTGAAAGAATGGCATCGCCATAATCCTACGCCGGAAGAGGTATCACGTTTTCAGGATCAAATGGCGGCAATTGCGGTTCAAACCGCCCAAAAAGTACTAGATCGGCTCGAAAATAAATAACTGTTTATATGAAAGTAACCGCTTTAAATTGCCAGGGAATGACAACCGAATGACAATTGAATAACTACTGAATTACAATTGAATGACTACTGAATGACAATTGAATAACTACTGAATTACAATTGAGTGACCCCGATACACTCATTACTCCATTATTCCATCTTCCATACTTCGTTGTGGTGGAAAATCATGAGGGTTATTGGAAATTTATTTCACCAAAAATTCGACTAATATGCTGCACATTCTTCTGCATATATTCCACAATTTTATCATGCAGACCGTCACCGGTTTTGAATTGAGTGCGGCGTGATTGGTTGAGCGGTTCAATAATATCATTTAAATATTTAATCTGAAGCTCGTCGTTGTCGGAAACAATCAGGCGATATAAATCCCTTACATGTTTTAAAAAATAATAATCTTTATCCAGTTCCGCGAGAACATCCCGATAATCCGCCAAACGTTGTGACAACAGTTTAAACAACTTTGGCGATATCGGATCCACAATAGTAAACTGAGCCTTCAGGATAAACAGGAAATTCTCAAGATCTCTTAATCCTCCCGGACACTCTTTGATGTCAATTACATCTGAATCGGTATGGTATTCATGCCGTGATGCAATCTCCTGCTTTAGTGATTGCGTAAATTCACGATTGTTTTTAAATATATACGGTTCAATTATTTCCCGCTCAAATACGTCTTTAAAGTGAGCGCTGCCGACAATCATCCGCGCTCCCAATAACTGTGACATATCAATAAAAGCATTTTCATCGGGATTATTGAAAAATTCTTTGAGGTTCTGAAAAGTAGTCACATAATTCTTGAAACGATCGGCAAATCTGTAATGCGCCATAATCGACCGTTGAATTATATGCTTATTCATTTTCAAAATTATCTTGTTTGCGAATTGCAGCATTTCTTCATCTTCAGAATTAAGCAGAATAATCAAATCATAATCATCGTCAAACGATTGACTGCGGGCGTGACCGCCGGCGGCAAAAACGGCTAATAAATCCTTCGTTTCCGGAATATGATATTCCATCTCCCTGGAAACTAACTCACGACAAAGATCAAACAGAATTTGGATATAATTATCAGAAAATATTGTAAAATGTTTGTTTACTTTTTCGAAGGGTTCGCCATTTATAAGCCGAATGCCCAATCGTAAAAATTCAAAATCGTAGTAATCGCCTAATTTATCAATGCGGATCGAAAGAGTTTCAAAATTATCCAGGTTTCTCAGCAAGCCGTCGGCAATCTGGGCAAATCTCGGTTGATTATTTAATAATGAAATATAGGCGGCATTAGAATTAAAAACCCTATAAACAAATCGCCGGAAATAGTAGCTGCTGTCTTTGTACAGTTTGCAGAGCGTGATCAAATTCTTTTGAATGTTCCTGATGTCCGGCTTCCAGATCGGATGATCTATAATGGCAATTAACTTCTCGAGGTGATGTTCGTTCAAAAGTACGAGAAAATTGTTCATCATACGCGGGTTGAAATTCAAAACATGACAAAGACGGCTAATATTTTCCTGAGTGCCTTCCAGGCGCAGCATAAATTGATCTAAGAAACCTATAATAAAATCCGATTCAGCCAAGTGGGGTCGATGTTTCGTGATAATCGTGACTAATGATATCAACGAGTACGGCGACAAGCGTCCCCACCGTACATACGTCTTTACCAGTGATTTCATCTTTTTATCAGGCAAGGAAAGAAAATCTTTCAGGAAACGATCAAGTAATATCTCGTCACTTCGGTCCAGGATGGAAAAAATATCATCCCAGAATCGGGTTCCCCGGAAAAAACCGGATGTTTTAATGAACTCTATGGCAATATTAATATTTGGGATCTTATCTGAATCTTCTGCCGCTGTGCTCTGTGTGATCGGCGCGAATATTGTTATGTTATAAAGGTGTTTACTAATTTGTCGGATCAGGTTTTCTGCGCCGTGCCGTGCAATTTTCTGATGATCCTGGTAATGAATTAAAAGCTGAGTGTATGCGGGAGCAAAGACTTTGTCTTCATAACCCATTGCC
Organism: Fidelibacterota bacterium; assembly: GCA_030603165.1. Lineage (GTDB taxonomy): Bacteria > Fidelibacterota > UBA2242 > UBA2242 > UBA2242 > UBA9312. The sequence goes on along the minus strand of JAUVYH010000008.1, from coordinate 23,239 downwards.
AGGGCGACCTTTTGAAGGCTATCCGGCACAAAATTTTCTTCCAGATAAATTTCTTCCTCCTGAACAACAAACAGTTGATACAAAAATCTGAATGTCTCAAAAAAGGTAAGCGCCTGTTGAACCCGGATATAATCATCGCGATTAGCCAAATCGGTTTTCAACAGCACGTCCAGTACTTCGAGAGAGGTGCTGCGGTCAATGCCCTTCCAGGTCTTTATAGCAAAGATAATCGCTTTCAGCATGCGCAGGGCGTCTTGCTTGGGATTCAGGATATTTTCAGAAGCTTCCATCATTATCAGATCCCTGATTTCACCCAATAAACCCCGCAGACAACCCTCGTGATATCTGTTATCCTGACCCGGGTGATAAAAATACCGGTCCAGAATTTCCCGCTTGAACCGGTGGAATAATTTTAGCCGACCAATTATCGGCACCGCATTGAGCATCTCACTGAGAATGACAAAATCCTGTATTTCGCCATCCAGAAGATCATGATATTCCTGTATCGATGCGGAATAGCCTCGTTTGCCGACATGCTCCGACAAGTGAAAGTGAAGCGCGCTGGCATTTTTCAACATTTCATTGTTCAAAGCGCCAAAAGCTTTGGTTATGATTGCCCTTTCGCCCAGTCCTTCATCAATAATACCGAGGTCAATATCATCTTGGTCAACTCGTGTGCCAACACAACATACTATAAAATCCGGGCGATTGGCTTTCGGCAGAAAAGTATCTATAAGCAGCGACATATATGCGCCGCTTAACATCCGGAAATCAGAACCGGTTCTCATTAAAAATCTATGATAATTGTCATACCGATTCGACGGTGACGAAAGATTCATCTGAAGAACGTCCAGCGCTTTGATATTCATCAGTAAAAATTGAAGTGAATAGTAACACCCCAGCATTTCCAGAAGTGTTTCACGGTCTTTAATGAAATCCGTGATTAACTTCATTTCTTTGGCGGGCTGCGATGAAAAACGAAGCAGTTGAAATTGATCAATCAGATGCTGGGCGTCGATGAGCGAAACCAGCGCATCAAAATTCTTTTCAATATTATAACGGTGTTTTTTGTGGTGGTTCCCAAGAGCGGACACGCGCCCGAAAAGATCAATGGTCGAAAAGTCAATTGTGTGAATCACAATATCTTTAATACCTGGAGTTTATAAAAGAGAGCCGTGTTTGCCAAGCCAGTTATCGGCTAATTCGATACCGGTATAAAATGCCTTTATGTTGATTTCTTCGGTTCCTTTGGGCACCCTGGCGCGAATCGCATGTTTAACCGAATCTTCCGAAACAACTCCTGACAATTTCGTAATGACGCCAAGCGCTATGATATTTGACACCAAAAATTTCCCCAGGCGTTCAACGGCAGACTGGATAATCGGAAGGGCAACCACTTTATAGCTCCCCTTCGGGATATTCGTAACCATTTGCGAATCTACCAATAAAATCCCACCCTCCTTCAGATCGACGACATATTTGTCACAGGCTTCCTGGGTCAGCGCCAGCATAATATCTATGTTCTCAGCTTTCGGATAATCTATATCTCCATCGGAAATAATAACCTCGGAACGGCTGGCGCCTCCACGGGCTTCCGGACCATAAGATTGACTTTGGGTCGCATTTAAACCGTCATAAATCGCAGCAGCCTCAGCCAGGACCTTTCCCACCAGGATCAATCCCTGACCACCTGAACCGCTTAATCTAACTTCATATCGAAATGCCATGTTTTTCTCCAATGATTATTGATTAATCTGTTTGGCTTTATCAATAACCTCGTCGTATCGTTGAAGGTAATTGTTTTGTTCTTTGTCAACAAACACGCCCGTAATTATTTTTCCTTGCAGTTCTTCTTCCGACATTTTCTGAGCGCGTTCAACACCAACAGAATTTTTCTTCTGAAACATCATCATCTCGACGCCGTTGCCCTCTTTATTCCTTCGCCCGTAGGAAGTGGGGCAGGGCGTCATAACTTCCACAACCGAAAATCCTTTTTTTAAAAACGCTTGTTCGATATATCGATCCGTTTTACCGACATGATAAACTGTCGATCGCGCCACATACGCTGCGCCGGCGGCTTGAGCCAGACGGCTGATATCAAAGGGCGCATCCGGGTTCCCGTAGGGTGCGGTCGAGGCTTTCTTGCCAATGGGCGTGGTTGGAGATGCCTGTCCGCCTGTCATACCGTAAATATAGTTATTATAGATAATAACCGTTAGATCAATATTTCTTCGGGCGGCGTGTATGAAATGATTTCCCCCAATTGCCGTGGCGTCGCCGTCTCCGCTGACAACAATGACGTGCAGGTTGGGCTTTACAATTTTCAATCCCGTCGCAAATGCAATTGCCCGCCCGTGGGTTGTGTGCAGGGTGTTAAAATCCACATACCCCGGAGTACGGCTGGAACACCCGATGCCGGAAACCATGGCAATATCATCTTTTTCCCAGCCAAGCTTGTCGATCACTCTTAAAATCGATTTTAAAATAATCCCGTGACCACAACCGTCGCACCAGATGTGCGGCATTTTTTCTTTTCTCAGGTAATACAAATAATCCATTGCTGTTCCTATGAAATTATGGCTTCAAAAATTTCGTTCGGCGTGATGGGTTCGCCATCAATTTTATTGACCCTGACCACGGGTTTTTCGCGACGCGTTGCCCATTCGACTTCATGAGCGATCTGCCCCAGGTTCATCTCGGCAACGACGATTTTCCTGACAGGCTTGTAGAGCGCTTCTATTTCTTTATCGGGAAAAGGCCAGATGGTTTTTAAGCGCAATAGTCCGGCTTTCACGCCTTTTTCACGGGCATTGATTACGGCGCGCTTTGCAGAGCGGGCGGTTGACCCGAAGGAAATCACCAACACGTCCATATCATCCGTATTAAATGTTTCCACCTCTACAATGTCGTTGCGAAAGCGCTGAATCTTGCGATTTAGCCGCAACATCTGAGCGCGGATTTTTTTAGGATCGTTGGTTGGAAAACCGGTTTCATCATGCGCCAGTCCCGTCACATGATAGCGGTAACCTTCACCGAAATTCGCCATTGCCGGTATATCCGAATCGTCCATTTTATAGGGTAAGTAGTTTTCAGGAGTGTCTGTAGGTTTTTTGCGATCAATTATTTCGATCGTCGAAGGTTCGGGAATCTCTATTTTTTCAGTAAGGTGTCCGATTATTTCATCGCTTAATAATATCACCGGCATACGGTACTTTTCCGCCAGATTAAACGCCCTGATCGTCAAATCGTAGGTTTCCCTTACAGATGATGGGCACAGTACGATGATCGGGTGGTCTCCGTGGGTTCCCCAGCGCGCCTGCATGACATCGCTTTGGGCGGCATGAGTCGGAAGCCCGGTGCTGGGTCCGCCACGTTGAACATTTACAATCACACATGGAACCTCCGCCATGACGGCAAAACCAATATTTTCCTGTTTTAAGGAAAAGCCGGGCCCGCTGGTGGCTGTCATTGTTTTTGCGCCTCCAAGGGAGCCTCCGATAATGGCGCCCATAGCTGCAATCTCATCTTCCATCTGAATAAAATTTCCGCCTATAACCGGAAATCTCAGTGCAAGAACTTCCGCAATTTCCGATGAAGGAGTAATGGGATAACCGGCAAAAAAACGACACCCTGCCGCTATTGCTCCTTCTGCGCAGGCGACATTGCCCTGCCACATACGAACGTTTGGATTGGGTATATTTTCCACAAAAACTCCCGCTATTTTTTATTCGATTCAGCTTTATCGGGTGATGTTACGGTAATCGCGAAATCGGGGCATAGTTTCTCGCAAAGTTTACAGGCAATACAATCTTCGGGTCTGGCAATTACGGGATAAAACCGTCCCATGTCATAGACTTTTTTAGGACAAAACTGGACACATATTTCACAGCTTTTACACCACTTTTCATTTATTGTAATTTTAGAGATTTTTTTCATAACTGAATACCACTTTTTATTTATTGAGAATTTTTACACTATGCCCTTGACTTTAAACGGGCTTTTCTGTTGGATAATATCTTGTATGTTAAAAACCTAAACATATCTGAAGACAATATTTATGCCAAACATCGTTCTATGGTTTTTGGATAGTAAGCTTCACCGGATTTGTCTCTATATGTATCCGGGCTCCGAGCGGCAGCGTTAAGCGCCGACGAATATGTCCATAAGCAAGATTCGTTATCACCGGAAAATCGTAACCACCCAGCACATCCTGCAAAAAATCCGTCATTGTAAAAGAACGCTTGGGATTCTTAGGAAAACAATTTACAAAATGCCCCAGTAGCAAGCCTGATATCTGTTCAAAGACGCCATGTAGTCTTAGCATATGCAGATGTTTATCGAGATGATATGTTTTTTCGCCGATATCTTCAATGACCAATACTGCGCCTTTCAAATCGGGCATATACATCGTTCCCAGCAAGGGCGTTACCAATGACAAACAGCCTCCCACCAAAGCGCCTGTGGCGGATCCGTGACGAAATACGTGCATTTCCTCTTCCTGAGGGTTTTGAAGTTCCAGCGGATACGGATGCGCAGTAATAACTCTCCAGAGACATTCTTCAGAATAGGGATCAAAATTGTTTCCCATATCAGACGCCACCATGGGTCCGGTATAACAAATCCAGCCTAACTTGCTCAACAATGCCATCTGAAGAGCCGTTGTGTCCGAATAGCCCACGATAATTTTCGGAGGAAGTTTTTTAAGTTTGTCATAGTTGATTTTATCTATGATCCGCAACAGCCCATAACCGCCGCGCACACAGATTATACATTTTACCTCGGGATCCAGGATAAATCGTTCCAGCCACTTCAGGCGCAATTCATCATTCCCGGCAATATAGAATTTGCCGCGGGTTAAATTCGGAGCTGTTTTGACTTTATAACCACATTTCTCCAGGTATTCAATACCCTGCCTGACATTTTTTCGGTGAGCGGCACTCGCCGGAGCAATAACCCCGATAGTATCGCCTGGTGTTAAGACATTTGGAAATTGATACATCCGTTTACTTCCCATTAATCACCGCTAAAATTGCAATAACTATTTTGAAAGATAAAGGCTTTTATAAAATATTTCTCCTTTTATCGACTTCACGACAGAAATCTCTTTTTTAAGTTAAAAAATTATCCAACAAATTATGTTTTTTTCGTTAAAATGTTTTAACTTATTGTTTAAGACTGGATGGAAAACATGTTGATGATCGGAAAATACTAACAATTACCCATAATAACTTACATAAAAATGTAACGATGAGGTTATGTATGAAAATGAGATCCTATAATCGCATTAGCATTGGATTGCTTTACTCGATGATGTTTGTTTTAATTTTTTCCACAAACGGATTCGCACAATTGGACAGCTTGGTCGATACCGTTGCCGGAAAACAGGAAATGGAATTCCAAGAGTCTGTTGAGGAACAAGCCGTTGGAGATATTCAGACCTTGCGTCAGTTTATCATAGATTCTTTGCAGCTTGTTCACGAAGAGTCATTTCTGGAACTTAAAGATTCTATTGCTACGCTTTACAACAATCAAATTGCCGACATTTTAAATCAAACCAGTGACGAAAAAGCTGCCCTTGAATACACCGTTCAATTACTGGACAGCACTATTCGATCTATTCGAGACAGCCTGATGATCCTGGGCGACCAACCTCAAATTTTAGAAGATATCGGCATCGGGTATGATCTGATTCTGGAAGCAAAATATTTTAATTATGAAAAGACCTTAAAGCGGGAAGAAAAAAAGACAAAAAGCGGTTTTCGAATCCTTTCATCAGATGTTGAAAACATCCATCCTTTTCAAATAGAAGAGCTGGAAAACTATATCGATCGTTTTTATCCAGAAGCCCGTTGCGATTCCGTTCAGGACTATCTGACACAGCTGTATATTCGCCGGCAAGATTGGACAAATGCCGAGCTGTCAATAATTAAATTCATTTACCTGTACGCCGAATCACCTTTATACGAAGAAATAAAAACAATTCGGTCCGGTATTTTCCAGACGGAAAAAAGCTACAAAAAATATTCCGATTACCTTATGACCATTGTCGGCACAACGCCGGCATATCCTAAAATGGATATTCGTTATTTTAAATTCGTTGAACTTTTAAAAGATTTTCCCGATCCCGGAGTCAAAGCGAGTTTTTTGAAAGAGGCGCGAAAATTCCTTGATCTCTATCCTTTTTCAAGCCGGGCGCCCCAAGTATGTTTGTGGATTGCAGAAAATTATGCTCAAAGCCAAAGGTCTCAGAGCGCCTTCGTCACATATAAGCGCCTGATGATTTTTTATCCCAACAGCGCCGAAATGATTCTGGCTCTTTATCAGACAGCTCGAATTCAGGAAAAAGATTTCGATGAATATCAAAATGCTATAGATACATATCAACAGTTTATTGAACAATTTCCGGGTGACACTCTGACAGCTTATGCACATAACCGCATTGCAAAAATTGCCGATGTCCAGCTAAAGAGTTGGGAAAAAGCAATTGAAGAATATCAAACCGCCGCCGATCTTTTCCAGACCAACAATAAGCCCGAAAAGAGCATTAAAACATTAAAGAGAAAAGCGGTGATTCTTGCCGATGAAATGAATCTTATACAGGATGCTGTTGCAGCTTATTTATCAATAGACGAACGATTCCCCGGCACCACCGGTTCACACAAAGCTATTATGGCAGCCGGCGATCTCTATAAACGTCATAAACAATTCGAATCGGCAGTAGCCCAATACATGAGCCTGTTTGAAAAATATCCCGATTCCGATAAAACGCTTCCTGCTCTGGAAAAAACGGTTAAGATTTATAAAGACGAGCTCGGCGATCAAGATAAAACGATCGAAACGCTGAACTTGATCATTACAAATTACCCCGAAACCAAAAGTGCAGCACGGGCTAAAAAATTACTTAAGAAGCTGGAAAAGACCAAATAACCGATCGACATTAACGATTATACATAAAGCAATATTTCATGAATAATGTGGATTAATTCTACCCCAATGGGAGGCTGGCGTTTCGTTGCGGTAAAAACTTACTTCGAATAACAAAGATTTTGGATTGATGTCAAACCTTTGCCCCGATAAATCGGGGTTGCGTCTGGATATTGACAAGAACTTTAGTTACTGCCAAAAATTACCTGGGAATAAACCAAACCTTCCGAAGGTTTTTTCATTATGACACAGACGCTTATCTTACCGAACCTTCGGAAGGTTTTTTGCTTGCTCCGGCTGCGGGGTTATAGTTTCGTCGGGCCCTCAGACCTGGCGAGACATGCTCAGGATTTGAGATAAAAGCTTCAGAAGAACGGAAAGACCTGTCAGGTTTATTGATTCTTCTACTTCAAATATGTGTAAGCGATTAAACCTGACAGGTCTAAGTCCCGCGCTGAAGAAACTTGAGTTAAGTTCTTTTCATAAATTCATGTCAGAATTAAAAACTTCTAATAAGAACTTGACTTAAGTTTGTTAATCCCCTACAGGGAAATCTTTCTATGGGGAGCGAATATATTACAATACTAAAACCGCTACGCGGTATCCTCGTTTGCTCAGATACATTTTGAACCATCAGCAGGATATCGCTTTTTCAGAAGTTGCCAGTATCAACGCTTGAGCATCGAAACAAGTGGTAAAGATTAACCCCCGGATTTAACCAATTCAACCAATAAACCAGTAAACCAATAAACCAATTCAACCAGTTCAACCAATAAACCAATTTTCAGCGAAGTTGTAGCGAAGTGGAAATCCCGACTCGTCGGGGCCAAATTGGTTTCAGCTTTTCAGAGCGCATCGCGGGCTAAAAAATCACTCAAGAAGCTGGAAAAGACCAAATAACCGAGCGACATCAACGATTATACTTAAAGCAATATTTCTATTATTGACAGCGACCTTGAAAACGAACACGGGTTTAATTTAATTTTACCCGGCTATGATGATGGAGTGTTGAGAAGACTTACCGGATTTTCCGACGCACCGACTGTTCAACTCATAATCCGTGAAATTATATACGATATCGTAACGGTTTCCCTTCGGGATTGTAGGGAAGGTTTTTGCTTGTATATACTGCTGCAAGCAGGCGGTAGAAAGTGCCGGATAATACCGCGGCGCCCTTAAGCCGGCGCGCAGGATTACTGAAAACGGACGTTGCTTCGTCCCCGATCAGGAAATTCGTCAGATGAAGATAAATGCCGTTGGAGCTGTACAGCCGATCAAAAAGCATCGTGCTTTGACCATAATCAACATACCTGTCCAAAATGTTGTGAATCAAAAACACCGGCTTTCCCAGATCATATTCGGATAATGGATCAAACGCTCTGTTTTCTAATCGCTGATAGTTAATTTTCAACAAGCGATCTACCTCTTCCGGCTCTATATCTCCTCTGAAGATCGACAACAAATTGTTTTTTACATCTACATCAAGACGTTGAATATTGCGCAGCGCAATATCAGTGCGATTTTTCAACAAATCCTCTATGACAGATTGTACTACGGGCGACAAATCCCTTTTAAAATACTCCTTGAAAATATTATTCAGAAAAACAAATCTCGGCGAAGAGGCTGGCTCAAGATAGCTTAGTTTGCCAAATGCCCGTATTTTCCCGGTAAAGGCAAACTTGCTTGACGTTTTCATACCACTTACCGGTGAAAATAGCAGAATGCTTCGCACCAGGCAATTTATATTTTTATCGGTAATTGCCGACATAATGAAACGCGCGCTAAAATCGCTTCCGATCAGCACAATGCGTTTTGCATCTGCGATCTGATTAACGGATATCGCGCGAACCACATGTTTAATATTTTCTACTGTTTTTGAAGACAGAGAACCATTGTCAAGATCGGGATCTTCATAAATAATCGCATGATATCCCGCCAATGCAAGAGATTGCGCCAGTCGGTGAAAAAATCTTCGCTTATTAATATATGTCCCGATGCCGGCAATAAATAAAAACACGGGTCGCACCCGATTCCTCTGTGTGGTATATAAAATCCCCGGCACGCTTTTATTACCATACGACAATGAAAGCCATTCTTTTTTTAAAACCGTACTGTTTTTTAAACGCCAGTTGAAAAGACGTCTAATCCCTAACGTCAATACAAGGAAAACCGCTTTTACTGCAAGACGAATTAAATGGAGCATTTCCCGAAAAGTACGTGCTTGTTTCATTGAGTTGCTATCAATAACTTATCATTTGTGTTACAACGTTTACCCCAGCAAATATAACTAAATGAATCAACGAAATCCAAAAAGAATAGATAAACCGATTTTTTCCGCCGCCGCACAACTGACAAAGCCGGAACGTCAATTTCTCAGATCACTGAAACAAAAGAAATACCGTTATCTGCATAAGAAATTTTTAATCGAAGGGTTAAAGCCCGTTCTTGAAGCCATTAATGCAGGATTCCCCGTAGAAAAAATATATGTTTCAAATGAATTTGCAAACAAAATGTGTGATCTCGATTTGGAGACATTAAAAGCACAAAATGAAAATCTGCAATGCGTCGATACCGCCGATATTCACTACATCAGCACACTCTCTACGCCGGAAGGAATCGTTGCGTTGGGAAAAATGATTAGCAAACAAGTCCCGCTTGATGATCTGGTTTTATATCCCGCGGTTTATCTATACGAAATAAATGATCCCGGCAACCTTGGCGCTATTTTGCGAACCGCCCGCTGGTTTGGAATAAAATCAGTAATGCTGTCACCAAATAGCGTAGATCTATTCAGTCCGAAAGTCGTGAGAAGTTCAATGGGTGCGCATTTTACGGTTTCTTGTTATCAGAATGTATTGTTTGATGATCTTAACAAATATTCCGCCCGGCACGGAATTCCGGTTCTTGCCGCCGATATATCCGGCGCTGCGCCAGACAAAGCCCAGGCCAATCACTGGATTCTTGCTCTGGGAAGTGAATCCCACGGATTGCCGGAAGACATTATTAATAACGCAACGAGTGTAATTGGAATACCCCGCCACGGCTCCGGTGAATCCCTGAACCTTTCTGTTTCTGCGGGAATTCTTTTTTACAAATTAACTAATTCTTGAAAGGTGTGATTATGCGAAAGTTTTTTGTGATTATTCTTTCCCTGATAACCGTAGTGTTGGCTGATTCGACTTTAATCAACCAACCCGGACTGACAATTGGTGAAGAGGCGCCCGGTTGTTATGCGCCTTTGTTAAAAAGCGGTGATTTTTTTCTCGGTCGCTATGTCGGTCCAAAAGCACGCTCCCATTTTAAGGGACCGGTTTTGTTTTCATTCTTCACAACTTCCTGTATTCCGTGCCTAAAAGAAATACCATATATTCATATTATAAAGGAAGAGTATCCCGACGTTAGCATGTTCTTAGTAAATGTGGGAGAGGATAAACAAAAAGTAAGCGCTTTTATCAAAGCCAAAGGATACACTCTTCCGGTGCTTTTAGACCGGTACGGAAAAATATCAGAAAAATACAAAGCGCAGATCACCCCCACTTTAGTCATAATAAATGAAAACGGGAAAATTGACTTCTATAAACAGGGTTATAAAGAAACAGATAACGAAATGATCAAACAGTCAATAGAGCGATTATCTCATTCAAATAATCATTGATTTCACCTCATATATTGCGACGTGTTTTCCACTTTGATTACCTTGACTTTAGATGACCGTGTTTCTAAATTCACACGCCTTTTTTTACAACAATAAAAACCATATTCAATGCTTGATATTATACCCCAGATTAAAACCGCTATTATCCTTATGGTAATTGGTTTATTACTGGCGTCCGTTACAACTGTCTTTATACTAATATCGTTTCCGGAATCCAATGAGATGACGATTGCCCAAATCGGGTTGCTTATTGGAGAATTATTTTTACCTATCCCGATCTACTTATGGGCACGGCGTAGTAAAACAGACCTTAAACAGTTTTTCCGACTAAATCCGGTTTCAAAAGTTAGCCTGCTGGCGGCGGTGCCTCTTTCACTGGGGCTGACAATTTTAACCGACGAAATGGATCGCATCGCCCAAATGGTGTTACCCGCGCCGGGCGAATTCGCAAAGATACAGGAGATGATGACGATCAGCGGTCCCTTCTCCGCATTTATCATTATCGGGGTTGTCGTTCTGGTCGCGCCACTGGTAGAAGAGCTCATATTCCGGGGATTTTTTCAGCGCATCCTGGAGTATCGTTTTCGAGATATTACGAAGGCTGTTTTATATTCCGCGCTTGCCTTTGCTCTTATCCATTTTAATCCATGGTGGGTTGTACAAATATATATAATCGGCGTGTTTTTGGGATATGTTGCCTGGCGGACAAATTCTATTTGGGTATCCTTTGTAATTCACGCTATAAATAATGGCATAGCTGTGTGGTTTACTCATCAGTCCGTGGACGCCCTGCATTGGTATGAATGGCGGGGGCATGTATCGCCCTTCGTGCTGTTTTCAGGTGCAATTTTGTTGTTTGTGGGTATTCGCTGGTTTATTCGCGTAACCCCGGTTGTTGATAAAAACAGCGTTGCGGTTATGATCGAAAATATTAACAGTGTCCCGCCTAAATCGCCTGCCTAAAACAATAGTCTGGAGCTGCTTATGCTGGATCGCGAATTTATGATTTTACTGGATGCATTCAGACGCCTGATCCGTCGCAACGCACGTTCAAATATCCAAAAAATGATCATGAAAACTCACCCGGCGGACCTGGCGGCGCTTTTCAGGTACTTCACGGATATTGAACGGGAAACGGTATTTGATCTTATATCCGACCGCACATACAAGGCTGGGTTACTGACGGAATTAGATCGCTCTATTCTGGTCGAATTGCTGGAAGGAATGCCGCCTAAAAATATTGCCGATCTTTTAAAAGAAATGGCGCCCGACGACCAGGCTGATCTTTTAGAGCAAATTCCCGAAGAATTAGGAAAAGAAGTGCTCGGCTTAATGAGCAGCGCCGACTCTGAAGATATTGAAGAGCTGCTGATGTATCAGCCGGATACAGCCGGCGGTATCATGGTTCCACTGCCGTTTAAAATGCATGAAGAAAATACCGTACAGGACGCTATTAATGCGATCCACGAGCAACGGGATGCCGAAATGGCATTTTACATTTATGTCGTTGACGATAACGATAAGTTAACCGGTGTAATTTCTCTCCGCCAATTATTATTGGTGTCTCCAAGAACAATCTTGCAAAATGCAATGATCACAAAAATTGTGACCGTCCACCCTGAAACCGATCAGGAAGAAGTTGCCCGCATAATTGGTCGTTATAACTTTCTTGCTATTCCGGTTATAGATCGGGACAATAAATTACTTGGTATTGTTACTGTTGACGACATTATCGATGTTATTCGAGAGGAAGCAACTGAAGATTTTCTACAAATGGCGGGCGTCGGAAAAGACCGGGAAATTTTATTGAAAAAACCCATTGAGGCTGCGAAGATTAGATTCCCTTGGCTTTTTGCCACATTTATAGGTGGTCTTGCAGTATCGTCTATAATTATAGGGTTTAGGGAAATTCTCGACAAATTCGTCATTCTGGCAGCATTTATACCTATTATTGCGGGAATGGGTGGCAATGTCGGGTCTCAATCATCAATCATCGTTGTGCGCGGTCTTGCCACCGGGCGCATTAATGTTCAGCAAATTTTTCACGTTCTTTTCGGACAAATGAAAATCGGCGTAATTCTCGGAATATCATATGGAATATTACTGGCGGCTTTTTCAAATATATTATATCATTCCGAATTAAACATACTGCTAATCGGCGCCGTAATCGGTTCCTCGTTATGTGTTGAAATGTTTATCGCCGCTTCTCTCGGAACATTAATCCCAATGTTATTGCACCGCTTTAATGTTGATCCCGCCGTTGCTACCGGTCCGCTGGTAACGACTTCGTTAGACATTACCGGTATTCTAATTTACTTCGGTATCGCTACTCTGCTTTTGGTGTAATATCGGTATTGCGGATAAACTCTCAATAGCATTCCAATGAACACGACAATAATAAAATTCACCACAGCCGCGGCGATTTTTAATCCAAAGATAAAATACCGGGAAAATGGTGCGAAGCGGTCAGCTTTTCATAAACGATTAATAATCGACCCGAATCTGAAAAGAGAGAAAACCGTCAACCTGCCCATCTTGTTCTCTTACACGGGCGCCCCAGTCAAAAAAGATTTCTTTGCGCCAGCGATAGCTCAGTACAAAGCCTAATTCTTGCGTGGTTTCTATTTTACCCATCAGCCATTTGGTTTGATTATCGAATTTCGGATTCCGCTGTGAATAATCCTGATTAGCATCACCGCCCACAGGGTAGTATGCGGAATCGGTAACTGGCAACGGATCAACGCCGTGTTTCAATCTCCGGTATTGGATTTTACCATAAAGGCGACGACTGAACCACCACCGGTTTTCCACAAACCACAGTTGAGAATTGGGTCCGGCATAAAAGCCCAGACACTCTCCGTTGTGAGTATAGGTATTAACTTCGATTTTGTGGGTATATGTCCATGGGCGAACCCCGGTCCATTCAACAATCAATTCTGTTGGAATCCGGGGTGAAATATGTATACCTGCCTGGTAGCCTTGTTTGTTTGCCCACCAGCTCTTTCCGATTTCCGTTACTTTTAACTCGTCCAGCAAAAGCGTTCCGTACAGTTTCGTCCCGGCGGAGGAAAACCATTCGAATTCAAAAGCCATAAGATGATTATCCCTGTCGCGCTGCTCATGTTCCATGGTGTGGAGCAGGCTGACAGGCAACAAATAATCAAACTCAAAATTGCGGTTGCCGTAGATCTTCATTTCCGTAAAGGCGAAGTGAAACGATGGTGAAAATGCGGTCTCCAGCCGATGCCCCACATAATATTTATTAGGGAAGCTTTTAATATTTGTTTCAGCGTCAATGTCCGGATTTTCCCCAAAAAGGGCACCGTGAACAAAGGTGTATTTTGCGTTGTTAAAATCTTTTTGCCACTGGATGAAACCAAAGGGGGCAATGTTGTCGGATAGGATCATGCTGTTTGGTGAATTTCCCCAGACAATATTTTCATGATTGACGGAAAAAGTACCGGCTACAGGTGTGGAGTATTGGAAATAGGCTTCGGTATTATCGAAATATTGGGCGCCAAGGGTCGGCTCGTCCTGAATATAGGTATTGCGAATTTCTCCGGGGAAATCAGTAAAACCGTCGGGAATATTCCACAGGTATCCACGGGCATCCATGTAAAGTGAAAGTTTATCACCCAACTGGGTTGAGAGCCGCATACCGCCGGCTCCTAAAATTCGAAATATTCCGTTCTTATTCTCTAATCTGGCTCTTCCGTCAATATCAAGCCAAATAAGGTTTTTGTCTTTTTCATAAATGAACAGATGCGGCGGTTCCTCTTCCGAATATTTATCGAATATTTCCTTAATTCCTTTTGCAAAGTTTTCCCGGGAGGAAAGAGGGGTATAATGGTTCGTACCTTCTGTCAGCTTAGGATGGCGGCTCTGGCCGAATTCCGAACGATATTCGACAATGTAATCTTTCAGAACTAGCTTGTCGATTCGATCCAGATGTTCTTTTTGATTCTCAAGTTTGGACAGGTATTCGGCAACCTTTGCCCGGTGAAGCGGACGGGTGTCGCTGAGCAGTTCCCGAATCAGGCCCCGGACAGCCATTCTGTCGAGAAAATCGTACACCGGATCATTCGCCGGGACGTGCAGCCCGGTGGCACTCAGGCAGATTGTCGTTAAAAATATCAGTAGTATCGCTTTATACGTTCTGTTCATGGTCCTTCTCCGGTAACCGTTCGCCGATGGCATTATAAAATAGTTCATACTGATTTACTTTAAAACTGTATTCTCCAATTTGGTAAAATTTTTTAGCAATCTTCAAATCCTTCGATAGATCCATTTCATCTTGTGAAACAGAATAAAAAAACCCCTTGTTTTTATAATATTCCGCCTGATATTCCTGCTCCGTCTGTCCGGGTGTCGGTACCATGAGCGCCGGTTTTTTTAAAGCGACCATGTCCATTGTGGACGAGTATCCGGATCGACACACCACAATTTTTGCACGGTTTAACAGATTGTTGACCTCTTTACGGTTTTTAAAGGAGTACACCTGAAGACCCGGATATGAATAATCTTTTCCCGTATCTTCAGGCTTTCCCAAAATTACAACTTTATTCCCGGGCATATTTTTCATCTGTTCAATCACTTTTGCCCCAAAGATTTCTCTATGCGGCTCGGGCCCGGATATTACCGCCAACGCATCAATGTCCCGTAGAACATTCTCTTTGTGAACAGTTGACCACAAACCGATATAAGTTAATTTCGGATGCCGGCAGATTTTCCCCGAATGAGCCAGGTCGCCAGCCATGTTCTCTTTACCCGCTTCATCGAACACAAGAACACCGCTATATTTCCGAAAATACCAACGATTAAACCATTCGGAAATCACTTCAAATTTGCGGAGCCGCACCGGAAGCTTGAACCGGAGTTGGTGGGTAACAAAAAAAGAGGGAACCCGCCTCGAATAGACCCCATAGCGATTATCGGAAATAATCAAATCGATTCCTGCTTCGGACACGATCTTTTCGGTTTGCCGGTGTTCTTTCCACAACCCTCTGAGCATGGAGGGCAGCTGGATAATCAATTTCGGGACCAGCAGCCATCGATTGTCGGCATACCGAATTGAATAGTCCGGCAAATCAATAAAGGGCAATTGTGGAAATTCATTCCGGAGAAAAGTCAACGCTCTTCCGGTTGCCGCAAGGATTACTTCGTTGTTTTCCGACAAAGAACGGATCATCTGTACCGAATGAACCGCATGGCCCAATCCCCAGTTCAAGACGGCGTAAAGAACTCTTTTTTGAGAAGGCGGGGGATTGTCCGAATACAAACGCAGTTCCTTTTGCTCTTTTATAAATTGTATAACGACCAGCGAAATTACAATTATTTTGGCTAACATCAAAAACGGTTTGGTTTGCCAATTGAGAACTTTGCGAAAGCTATATCTAATAGTACTTCACGATATTTTCTTGAATCTTTCGTATTATCCAAAGAAACTTTCGCAAAGATAATCAACAATAAACCGTTAAACACCTCCGGTGTTCTGTTTTTGGGGAGGACTTCTTATCTCACCAGACTTCGTCTGATGTTATTCATGTTCAATCCCTTCGGGATTTTAGTTCCGTCAGGTCTGAGGACCTGATGGAACAGTGCGAAGATTAAAGTACACCTGTCAGATTTATTTAAATAATCGTATTCGAGGTAGAAGAATCTTTTAAACCTGCCAGGTGTAATTGTCTAAAAATAGTTGACCAATGATTTAAAAAAAAGGGGAGGGGATTTAGGATTTTGTGTAGCAAATCTTTGCGAAAGTTAACTCCATAAAGTGTGAATATTTATAACTATTTCTTGAGAACTCCATTGAGATAGCTTTCGCAAAGCTATCATATCCCTTTTCTTCTCATTCCCCTCGTAGAGATGTTCTTGACACAAACCCCAGAACTCCGCTCATTCCCAAGCCCCAGCTTGGGAATGTTTACTAATGAAGAGTTGCAAAAAAATGTCAGGAGTGAGCTTCTGGTGCAACTGAAAATATAATCCAAGAGTGTTGAATATCCTCAATTCAAGCTGTAGTTTAACGCTATGAAAGCGCCTTCTGTTTTGCTTATCAACCCCTGGATCGCCGATTTCGCCGCATATGACCTGTGGGCAAAACCGCTGGGCTTGCTGTATGTCGGAAAATTCCTCCGCAGTTACGGCTATGAATTTCAGCTGATCGATCTTACCGATCGACTAAGATGGAACAATTCCGATCCTGCAACTAAGCTCTCAGGCAGAGGAAAATACCACAAGACCATTATCCCGAAACCCGAAGCCGTGACTCACGTTCCCAGACGGTTCGGATTATACGGAGCGACCAGAGAACAATTTCTATCAGCCCTTCAAAACATCGATCCTCCTAAGGCAATACTGTTGACATCACACATGAGTTATTGGTATCCGGGTGTTGCCGAAACCGTAAAAATCCTCAGAGAATCTTTTCCCGCAGCCAAAATAATTCTGGGCGGCATCTATGCTTCGCTGTTCCCGGAGCACGCCCGAAAAATCGTGCAGCCGGATCATCTTATTACCGGATATGGCGAGAAGCAGACTTTGATGCTTCTGGATACGATTCATGAAATCGAACGGGACTATTCAGCTATCCCGGAATTTGATGATACTGGAATATTGCCCTGGGATTTATACACGAAAATCAATGCGGTGGCGATCATGAGCTCCCGCGGATGTCCGCTGCACTGTGATTATTGCGCAACGCCATATTTAAATCCACGGTTTTTACAGCGCGCCCCGGAAGATGTCATCTCAGAAATTGTCTGTCTTTATGAACAATTCGGTATCCGTCAATTTGCCTTTTACGACGACGCCCTGTTTATTAATAAAAAACGGCATATTATTCCGATCCTAAAAGGATTATTAAAACACGGCGTAAATGCAAAATTTCACACACCAAACGGTCTGTTCGCCAGGGAAATCGATCCCGAGCTGGCAGCTTTAATGAAACGCGCCGGATTCCAGACAATCCGCATCAGCCTGGAATCCATTATCCCAAAATGGCAAAAAGCATCAACTGATAAAGTATCCACCGATCATTTCGAACTGGCGCTAAATAATTTAGAAAACGCCGGTTACAAGCGCTCGGATATTGAAGCCTATTTAATTATGGGACTACCGGGGCAACGCTATTCAGATATAGAAAAAAGTATTCGCTATGTTGCTGATCTGGGAGCCGTTTCACGCCTGGCGTCATACTCGCCGATACCGCACACAGCGCACTGGAACCGGGCTAAAGCGCTGGGATCTGTTTGGGACGATATGGATCCTCTATTAACTAACAACACATTATATCCATGCGCAACCGATGATTTTCCAGTCGAAAAATTCCTTGAGCTGCGCCAACTTTCAAACGACCTGAATATGTCTGTCAGGAAACAACCACTAAAGGAGGACAATTAATGGGCATTATAAAAACACCGCCATGCGCTCATCCTTTCGTCGCTATAATGTTTTCCACGCCGGAGCAATTGCAGCAAGTTCTCGGACATTTGACGGAACGCTTAGGGGCTGTTTGGGGAAGCGGCTTATCCTATAAGGTGACCGATTTTACCGATTACTATGTCAAAGAATTCGGCGCTGATCTCCAAAAACAGTTTTTTGTTTTTGAGAAACCCGTAAATCTTGAGGCGTTCAATCAAATAAAAATCCGGACCAATCAGCTTGAAACCGAAATTGATTCGACAATTCCCAACCGAAGAGTAGTCAATATCGATCCCGGCTATCTTACTCCGGCAAAACTGGTTCTATTTTCCGCCAAGAACTTTTCCCACCGCATCTATACCGGAAACGGCATATTTGCCGAAGTCACCATGCTCTATGCTCACGGAGAGTTCGTGCGCCTGCTGTGGACTTACTCCGATTATTACTGGGAAGAAAACCTGAATTTTTTATATAAGATGCGGGATAAAATCGTTATAATCGCCCGAGAGAATCTATAAAATCGCCACCACTCTTGCCGGAGATCCATCGGCGTCTATCTTCAACGGCAGGGCGCACAGATCGAATGGGCGATCGTTGGGCAGCTTATTCAGACAACAAAGATTTTCAATAGCCAATCGGTCTGCACCTAACAGCATCCGGTGAATCGGAAAATCAAATTGTTGTGCATTGGCAGAATCGATACTGGGAAAATCTACCCCTGCGCCGGAAATATTCACCTCAAGTATAAATTCTGCCAAAGAGATCGATAAGTATGGATGGTTTAAGAAATAATCTTTCCTGCCCCAATTCCGGTCAAAGCCGGTATATAGTAGAATCCATTCCGGTTTTTCACGCACAACAAACGCTTTTTCCACTTCTGTCAGATCAATGGGTCCGGGAAAGTGGTTTGCATTGTTCAGGCAAAGCGCTTTTCCGACAAAACGATTTACCGGGATATCAAGCAGGCTTTTGCCCTTGGGGAAGAAATGTCTCGGGGCGTCAATATGAGTTCCGAAATGCGACCCCAGACGAATTGAAGAAATAGTGATATCGTGAGCCAATTTGCTCGGTCTGGAAATGATTTCGGGATTGGGTTTGTCACCGGCGTATATCGGCATTCCTGTATATAATTTTTGAGTAAGGTCAATAACTTTTTTTCGCATTATAATACTCCGTTTTCTCTATTTCGATACCTAAACCGGATTCGGAATATCAATAAATTCAACCTTCAGACCAAATTGCTCCGTTAAATGTTCACCGAGAGCAATGATCCCGAATTTTTCCGTAGCGTAGTGTCCTGCGGCGACATAGTGGATCTTTTCCTCTTTCACATAGTGCAGAATAAATTCCGCCGCTTCACCTGTCAGATAAAGATCAAGATTTGCCGGAGTTGCCTGTTTGACCTCTTTCTGGGCGCCGCCGCTGATGATTCCGACCGTTTTAATTAGACCTGGCCCAAACGGAAAAACTAACGCGTCCGGATTGATAAGATCTTTGATTTTCTTAAACATTTGCGCGGCTTCAATCGGTTTGACCACTCCTTTTACACCAATTGCTTTCCCGTTATATTCTCCAAAAGGTTCCATCTCAGTCAAATTTAAGAGATGCCCTATTTGGGCGTTATTGCCAATTTCCGGATGGGCGTCCAGCGGCAGATGATATCCAAACAGATTGATGTCATTTTCCAGCAGAAGTTTCACGCGCTGTTTGTAGCCGCCGCGGTATACCGGTCGTTCAAAATTCCAGATGATTCCATGATGAACAATAATAGCGTCGGCATTCATCTCGATCGCTTTTTCAAACAATTCAACCGACGCGCTGACACTCGTGACGATATGTTGTACCTCATCGCGTCCTTCAACCTGCAGACCATTTGGTCCATAGTCGGAAAAATCAGCGATGCTCAAATACCGGTTCAAATAGTCGGCTAATTCTGTTCTCTGCATGTGTCTCTCCGTGTTATTATTTAAAACAACAATTGACGCTGTCCCAATATACAAAACCATTCATTGAAAAGAAATTAATTCGATCCCATAAAAAATGTTTGGATATTATTGATGGTTTTGTCCTAAAGGGATATCTTTGAGATAAAAAGTGATTATACATGTCATCCTGCCTGTCCCGTGAAACGTAGTGAAATTGGGGAGGGAAGCGAAGCAACGAAGGATCTCCGACAAGAACCCTAACCTAGACAAGCCCCCGAAGGGACAGGCAGAACCAAAAAATGACAAAAATATTTTATAAACGCAGAGGCGCAGAGAACGCAGAGAATTATTAAATGTATATTTAACACGAATAATTTCGACAGCGAAGAACCCGGCGGTCTGAATCTGCTCTTTATTCCCATAGATTTGCCTTGATTTAAATACTATACAGAGATATATTAAATTCATGGAAATTCAACGGCAATATTTCCATCTATTGACAAGTTAGACACATAAAAAAAGTAGATGAAGAAACGCAAATTACTACAAAAGTTATTATCCGGTTTAAAAAATATCAGGTTTTCAGAAGCCGTAGCAGGGGCTGAGATGTTTGGATTTCGGTTAGATCGTATCAACGGCAGCCATCATATTTTTGTACATCCTGATGTGCCGGAGTTGGTAAACCTCCAAGATGTTAAAGGAAAAGCAAAACCATACCAAGTGAAACAATTATTGCAGATTATTGAACGATATAATCTTCAAATGGAGGATGAAGCATGAAAGATTATCATGTCAATGTATTTTACAGCGACGAAGACGAAGGGTACATTGCAGATATTCCCGACTTGAAACATTGCTCCGCTTTTGGCAAAACGCCAGAAGTGGCATTACGGGAAGCATTGAAAGCAAAAAAAGCATGGCTTGAAGCGGCCAGTGCCAATAAAAAACCGATACCAACTCCTCACTTTCGACCATTGATTTATCAAGTTGCGTGAACAATATGTCTAAATCGCTATAAGGTAAATATAAAGTACTTGAGAATTGATTGAATAATGACAGCGAAGAATCCGGCAACCTGAGTTTGTTCTTTATTTCCATAGATTTGACTTGATTTAAATACGATACAGAGATACATTAAATCCATGGAAATCACTACAAATATCATCCTTGGCGACTGTGCGGAAGAATTAATATCACTTAAAAAAAATTCAATTGATTTGATTGTTACATCTCCCCCATATGCAAACCAGCGAAGTAATTCCTACGGCGGTATTCATCCAGACAAATATGTTGAATGGTTTTTACCCATTACTAAAGAATTGTTGAGAGTTTTGAAGCCAACAGGAACATTTATTCTAAACATTAAAGAACGAGTGTTAAATGGCGAACGACACACTTATGTAATTGAACTCATATTAGAAATGCGAAAACAAGGTTGGCTTTGGACAGAAGAATTTATGTGGCATAAAAAAAATTGCTATCCTGGGAAATGGCCCAACCGATTTAGAGATTCTTGGGAAAGACTTCTTCAGTTCAATAAAAACCGAAATTTTAAAATGAACCAAGAAAGTGTAATGATTCCAATGGGTAATTGGTCTAATGGAAGACTTAAGAATTTAAGCGAAACTGATAAACTACGTGACAAATCAAAAGTGGGAAGTGGTTTTGGGAAAAATGTGTCAAACTGATTGGGACGAGAAAAAGCATATCCAACAAATGTTTTACATATGGCAACCGAATGTAACAATAAAAGTCACAGTGCCGTTTTTCTCGAAAAACTACCTGAATGGTTTATTAAACTTTTCACGGATGAAGAAGATTGGGTATTAGACCCCTTTACGGGTTTTAACAAGGATTATATAGTATTCACCTAATTTTTACATTCTAATTGAAAGGGAAAAATGAGTTACGAAGGTAGAATGTTAAGAGAGTTAAAAATGCCTTTAAGGCAAGATGTTGAAAATGCATTGCTGAGAGCACTTTTCCGGCATAATGGATCAATAAAAGAATTTAGCTCTGGTGAAGAAATTGTAGTTGAAATTGGGAATGAATTTGAGTTAACCGATATACAAAGGAGTGCCTATTTAGAAACAGTTTACAGGAAAGAAAACAGAGTTAAGAAATCCTTTTTGTGGCATCGTTTACTCTTTCGTGCGGCTGATTCATTAGCCAAAAATAAAATGGTGACTAGGCCAACAAGAACAATTAAACTGACTAACAAAAGAGAATGGATGCTTACTGAAAATGGGCTTGATATAGCACTTAAATTGTTAGAAGTTCATGGAGAAAAAAAAGATATAATTCCGATAAAGTCATACGAAGTACAAAAAATCATAAAAAAGTTAAACGAATCTTCAAGACCTAAAAGTTACAATCCTATTAATAAAAAAAAGAAGGTAATTAACGTATCAAAACAAACCACATTAAGGTCAAGAGCTTTTCGTCATGCTGTAATAATTGCCTATGATTATAAGTGTTCAATTTGTGGTATGAAAATTAGTTCGCCTGATTCATTATTTTGGGAAGTAGAAGCTGCACATATTGTACCTCATAGCTTTAAGGGTAAGGATGACATATGGAACGGTATAGCTTTATGTCACTTACATCATTGGGCATTTGATGTTGGTTGGTTTACATTACTTGATAATTACAACATTCAAGTTTCATCAAAAGTTAATTCTTTACCGTCAAGTTTTGGTAAAATGGGTAATTATGAATTCTTAAAAGATCTAAAGTACAATTCTTCAAAATTACTTTTACCAAGCAATGTTGAAATATATCCTCATCAAAATGCAATTCATTGGCACAGACAAAACATTTTTTGCCAATAAAATAAAAAGGATTCTGAAATGGAAAAAGACTTAAATAAAAAAATAATATATTCTATTAATATAGAAGATGTTCAAACCGTTGCTCAACAAGAGATAGAAAGAAATTTAACTTTGGATGAGATATCTAAACTTGAAGACTCAATTACTGAAAATATTGATTGGTACGGTGCTATTGCTGACGCAATTAATAATAATTATGATATAGACCAATCCATATCGTAATGAACTTCAAAGCAAAAAATACCCTCACCGCACACGATTTAGTCAAAACTTTACTTGACGCTCATCTTTCATCACAAGAAGAAACCATTTTTGGTGATTTTCTTGAAGGTTTAGCCATTTTTATCAATTCAAAGGTTTATGGTGGTAGGAAGTCTTCAACGGAAGGAATTGATCTTGAATATGACGATAAAGGTATTCGGTATATCATTTCCATTAAATCTGGTCCAAATTGGGGAAACAGTAGTCAAATAAAGAAAATG
>JAUVYH010000195.1 GCA_030603165.1 Fidelibacterota bacterium | reverse complement strand
GTTTCGATAATCGCCCGGTCCCGAATTCCTTTATTGGTACTTATATCAATTGTGTCCATAATACTTTCAATTTCGTGCAAATCCAGGATTTTCGGTAAACGCGCCGGCATCCGGGGTGATTGCAATAATTGGGTGGGATCGGAATTTGTCAAATTTTCACCGACCATAAACCTGTGAAAAGAACGGATAGAGGAAAAGTTTCGTGATAAACTGCTGGGCGCCAGTCCAATATCGGAAAGTATATTGATAAATTCCCGGATAATCCGGATGTTTATCTGATCGGGGCGTTTGATATTATTTTCAAGCAGGAACTGACTATAGCGATTCAAGTCATTCCGATAAGCATCGATTGTATTGACCGACAGGTTGCGTTCTATTTTGAGGTAATTGATAAAATCTTGGACTAAATGTTGCATTCACAGAATTATTTATAAGTCCACTTAAAAAGGTCTTAAAAGCAATTAATTACTTGTCACCCTGCCCGTGCTCCGTAATACTATACAGGATGCAAGTTCATCGAATGTCACCCTGAGTTTATCGAAGGGTCCTCTAAGCATACTTCGATAACATCCCGATAAATCGGAATTACTCAGTATGACAAGATTAAATGATAGTTTATTAAGTGGACTCATTTATCATTTACGGGCAATTACCGATTGTTCAACTATATCACAGAGAATATGACCAATTGTAATATGAGATTCCTGAATCCGCATGACACTTTTTGATGGAACAACAATCGAAACATCAGCAAAATCTGCCAGGGCTCCTCCCGTTCCGCCGGTGAGCGCGATTGTCTGTATTCCGTTTTTACCGGCAAATTCAAGCGCCTTAATTACATTCTTAGAATTGCCGCTGGTGCTGATCCCGATCAGCACATCTCCCGGACGTCCAAACGCCTCCACCTGCCGAACGAATACAGCAGCGAAATCGTAATCGTTCGCAATGGCGGTTATTGTTGACGTGTTTGTCGTCAGGGCAATCGCCGGAATCGCTTTCCGTTCAAATCGCAATCGTGAGACCAGCTCTGTCGCAATATGCTGAGCATCCGCCGCGCTTCCGCCATTACCGCATAATAAAATACGCGATCCTTTGTGAACGGCGGCTATTAGAATGTCGGCTGCCTTTTGAATTGAATCAACGCGCTCAGCCGCCAGCAGTTCTTTTATTTTGGCGCTTTCTAATAGTTGTTGACGTATTTCGGTTTGAATAGTGTTCCCGGATTTTGGCTCAGGCACTAGGGATTTTCCTTAATATGGATTGCCCGGGAAAAGTCATTGATCAGTTTGAGATTCCGGGAATCATCCAACACATTCCCTGTGACAATAAATGTCGCACCAGCCTCGATCTTGGATCGGGCGTCTTCAGGAGTCCGGATTCCGCCTCCGGTGATCACCGGAATATCCACGTAACTACTGACCGCTTTTACAACCTGGTCGGGAATGGAATGATCCGCTCCGCTGCCGGCTTCCAAATAAATCGTGCTCATTCCCATGTATTGAGCCGCCAGCGCATGTGCCATGGCAATCTCCGGTTTGTTGACAGGCAACGGTTTGGTGTTGCTCATAAATTCAGCCGTTGTAGTTCTGCCCGATTCAAACAACATGTATCCGGTGGAGATCGGTTCAATTCCCAGCTTTTTGATATAAGGCGCAGCGACAACATGATCCCCGAACAAGTAATTGGGATTGCGTCCACTGATTAACGAAATATACAGAACAGCATCGGCTTGAAAAGACAATTGTTGGACAGAACCTGGAAAAATGATGATCGGAACAGTACTGTTTTCTTTTACGATCTGTACGGATTTCTGAAAGTCCCCATCGATGATCAGGCTGCCGCCAATCAGGATTGCATCAACGCCCCGGTCACAAATTTCCCTGACAAATTCCTTTAAGTCCTGCTCATTGCGGGTATCCGGATCAATCAGGATAAAATATCCGCCACCTTTTTTCCGTGCTATTTCGATTAGATTGTTAAAAACTTTCATACGTTCAAAATTTAATCAAAAAATTGACAAAATCATCCATTTCCTGCTGCGTTCTTTTTTCAGTAACGGCAACCAGCATGCGGTTCTTCCAATCCGGTGAGAATTCACCGAGATCGACGCCGGCAAATAATTGCTCCTTTAAACCGGCGTCAATGATTTCTTTTGCCGGCTTTGGCGTTTCAACAACAAATTCATTAAAAAACGGAATATTTCTATACGGCAACGAATAGCCGGGCGCTGCAACGATTTTATCCGCCAGATAATGGGCGTTATTCATACAGAGCTTGGCAACCTGTTTTAAACCGTTCTTCCCAACCAGTGAAAGATAAATTGCAGCCGCCAGCGCCATTAATCCCTGGTTAGTGCAGATATTGGACGTTGCCCGTTCACGGCGAATATGTTGCTCTCTCGTTTGTAATACCAGCACATATCCCCGTTTTCCATCGACATCCACCGTTTCGCCTGCAATTCTGCCTGGTATATTACGGATCAAGGATTTCGTCGCAGCGAATATTCCCAGGTAGGGTCCGCCAAAGGATTGATGAATTCCCAGTGCCTGACCTTCCGCCACAGCAATATCCGCCCCTAATTCACCGGGCGTTTTTAATAATGCCAACGATACCGGATTCACTGATAAGACCAGCAGAGATTTATTATTGTGCAGCAGATCGGCAATTCCATTCAAATCTTCGATATTTCCGAAAAAATTCGGCGACTGAATCAGAAACGCGGCGACCTGGTCATCCAGAATAGATTCCAATTTGGAAAAATCCGTGCGACCTTCCAGCTCCGGTAAAAACTCAATGTCAATTCCCCTCGTCTTAAGGTAGGTATCCAGCACTTTCAGAGAATTAGCATTAATCAGCGGAGATACCAGCACCTTGTTTCTCCGGGTTTTATTGACACTCATTACGGCGGCTTCAGCCAGAGCGGTTGCTCCGTCATACAGCGACGCATTTGCGACTTCCATATCCATCAAATGACAGATCATGGACTGGTACTCATAGATAGATTGAAGAGTACCCTGAGACACTTCGGGTTGGTACGGCGTATAGGCAGTATAAAACTCCGAGCGGCTTATCAGAAAATCCACTACCGCAGGAATAAAATGATCATAACTACCGCCTCCGAGAAAAGACACCATTGTATCGGTATCGTCGTTCGTTCCCGCCATCTGTTCTAATTTTTTACCGGTTTCCGGTTCGGAAAGAGGAGCGGACAGATCAATTCGGCATTTCTTGAGAAATTTCTCCGGAATATTTTCTAATAAATCCTCAAAACGTTCAACACCGATCGCTGCCAGTAATTCTTTTTCGATTTCATTGGTATTGGGAATATAGTGCATCGCTAATTAAACCAGTTTTTTATAATCTTCAGAACTTAATAAACCGTCCAATTCAGCAGGATCAGACAACTTGATTTTCACAATCCAGCCTTCCCCGTAAGGGTCTTTATTTACCAGTTCCGATGTATCGGCAAGCGCTTCATTTACTTCGACTACTTCACCGGAAACGGGACTGTAGATATCGGCGACCGTCTTTACGGCTTCAATCGTCCCGATAGAATCGCCTTTCACAGCGGTATCGCCGACAGATGGCAATTCCACATAAACAACATCTCCAAGTTCACCGGCGGCATATTCGGTTATGCCTATTGTCGCCACATCGCCGACGACCAATGCCCATTCATGATTATTCGTGTACTTTAAATTCCCGGGTACGTTCATCAACTTTTCTCCTTATAAATAAAATTTATTGAAATTTAAAATCACTTAAAAAATCAATGTGTAAATCGCCTGACCGAAAAGACGGATCCTTAAGAATTGCCTGATGAAACGGTATTGACGTCGAAACGCCTTCAATAATGGTCTCCTCCAGGGCGCGTTCCATTCGGGCAATAGCTTCCGCCCTGTCACTACCATGAGTAATGAGCTTTCCCAGCAGTGAATCATAATTCGATGGAATTTCGTATCCGGCATAAACGTGGGTATCCATTCGCGTGCCCGGACCGCCGGGAGCGTGAAATGCATCAATTTTACCCGGCGATGGCCTGAAATTTTTATAAGGATCTTCCGCATTGATGCGACATTCTATCGCGTGTCCGCGCAATTTGAATTTCTTCAGCCATTTGGGAAGATGGTGTTCATTTGCCAGATTTATCTGTTCTTTTAACAGATCAAATCCGGTCACCATTTCAGTAACCGTGTGTTCCACCTGGATCCGTGTATTCATTTCCATGAAATAAATGTTGCGATCCTTGTCCATCAGAAACTCTACGGTCCCGGCGCTGGAATAACCGACCGTTTTGGCAGCTTTAACCGCAATCTTCCCAAGTTTTTCTCTTAAATTTTCATCAACCGCCGGTGATGGGGATTCTTCGATCAATTTTTGATGTCGCCGCTGGATCGAGCATTCGCGTTCACCCAAATAGGCAATATTCCCATAATTATCACCAATGATCTGAACTTCGATATGGCGAGCCTGTTCAATCAGTCTCTCCATATAAAGCGCCGGATTCCCAAAAGCTGTCCGGGCTTCTTCACGAGCCGTTAAAAACGCATCTTGCAACTGATCAGGTTTCCGTACGATCCGCATTCCACGTCCGCCGCCACCCGCAACTGCTTTTAATATCACGGGGTAGCCAATATGTTCGGCGACTTTTTCCACATCTTTGATACTATGTATAACGTCTTCACTGCCCGGAGTAACAGGAACGCCGGCTTTTATCATCGTGGCACGGGCTTCCGCTTTGTCACCCATTCGTTTAATGACGCCCGGAGACGGTCCGATAAATAAAATTTCATTATCTTCACACATCTGGGCAAAATCGGGGTTTTCAGCCAAAAATCCATATCCAGGATGAATGGCATCTGCATTCGTCACCTCTGCGGCGCTGATGATCTGGGATTGTTTCAGGTAACTATTTTGGCTGTTTGCCGGTCCGATGCAAACCGCTTCATCGGCAAACCGAACATGCAATGATAGCGAATCGGCAGTCGAATAGACCGCCACAGTCGGAATACCGAGCTCTTTACAGGCACGGATAATCCTAAGTGCGATTTCACCCCGGTTGGCTATAAGGATTTTCTTTATCAAAATATATCTTAATTCTTATTAATTGTAAATTAACCTGCCGGATCAATAACAAACAAGGTCTGATTATACTCTACCGCCTGCGCATTATCGACAAGCATTTTTACCAATTTCCCGGTAACTTCCGATTCAATGACATTCATGATCTTCATGGCTTCAATAATACAAAGCGGCTGACCGATTGATAAATGATCTCCTATTTTAACATAAGGTTCCGCATCCGGAGCCGGCGCCAGATAAAATGTTCCCACTATGGGTGCTTTAATCTCAACGCCTCCATCGTTATCCTCATCTGCAACGGCTGTATGATTTTCAGCAATTCC
>JAUVYH010000202.1 GCA_030603165.1 Fidelibacterota bacterium | reverse complement strand
CTTGGTAATCGATTTTAGCAAGTTCAGTGTGGAGACCAGGTATTGAGTCTAAAGAGAATTGTTGAATAATCATGAAAAGTTCTCCTATATTATAAAGAGAAATAGTTGCTGCAGGAAGGTAACAAAAAAAGAAGTGATTGTCAAGCAGTAAGTCGCAATAGTAGGAAATAATAATATCGTAATATTAATTTTGGTTTTTGCCGGTTGTAAAAAAATATAACGCATATTGTATAAAATACGACATCTTAGAAAAACTAGAAATGTATAATGGGTGTTATAAAACGACATTATATTCCCGATCGTGAAAAGTTGCCCTGCAATTGTATGATTTAAGTTGTTGTAATATTTAACTAATCATTTCTCCGGATTGAGGCTTCTGCAGCTCGATATCTGAATTGTTTAACGAAATTAAATATCCGGGCATGAGGCTAAAAATTAAGATGGATTGAAAGTTTGTTTTTCCCGGATGGAATCATGATATACTAATTCAATCAATCATCATTTTTAGTAGAAAAGAGCGAAAGCGATATTACCGTGTAAACATTAAAAAGTCATGGCTTCTAATATTCTCTCCTTCCTCCCGACTGACTGACGGACGTATATGGGTGGGGAAATAATAAACGTTCCTCCGTTCAATACAGCGCTGCTTAGTCCGTAAAGGCAGTCGGGAGCAGCCGAACCGTTTACTAAATTTAATATGATTACTGTTCGGCGGTGGTTTATCAATGTAAGCAGCTGGTGTGACATATATACCTCGAATGCCACTATTTGAATGGATGAATAAGGGATAAAAACAATACTTGACTATTGTCAAGGTGTGTTTTTTGACCGTTCAACTGCTCTTTGTCTTCTTGGTAAACTTACTCACAGAACATATGTTCACCACTATAAACGATTTACTGATAAACGGGTGTAAGCGAAGAGTGGACGCACGAAAGCGGACGGTCTTGGTTGGGACGTTCCTTAGTGTACCAAAAAAACGTGGAGGGACGCAGGAGATTGCGGACAGCGAAGCGTTGATGTTGGCAGTGCTAAACTATGACAAAGGGTATGGAAAATTGGTTTAGGACGTATCTATCATCCTGGCCGATGGTGTTACAAACAACAAGAATTGGAATACCGAGTATTCCGGGGTTTTCTCTAAGGTATAAGGAGCGATATCCGAGAACCTGTCCAAGAGTGTCCAGACCGACCCTGTATTTTACCTCGATGATTGTCGGGAGATTGTTTTTCCATCCGATTACATCGATGCGTTTCATGGTTAAGGAGCGGAATTGACTGTCAAAAGTAGGTTCTTCATCGTGAAGAGCTGCGATTCCAGTGCCGACGTGGACGTCATAATCTACAGTATTAAACCGGTCGGGGTGTTGTTCAATGAAACGGTCCCAGACAGAAATATCTTCACCTAACAAGTGGGGATATTTGCGCATTTTTTCGTAGTTGAATTTTCCCTCCATTAGGTTGCTTTTACCTCGCCTTGTTTTTCAGAATAGACTACAGAGATTTTTATTTCCCATTGGGATAAAAGTTTGTCTGATTCACGTATTAAAGATTTGTAAAGGTTGTCAAGGCGGGTAAAATCCGCGATATTTCCGGTGATATTAAATGTTGCTTCGGGCATGTAATTAATCCTTCCTTTCTAAAATTGATAGTCTCAAATTGTATTGCCAATTGGTGAAATATTCATTTAGTGAGCGTCTGAGGGAATTAAAAAGAGCGTCAGTTTTCCAAAATACTGTAAGTGGAATAAAAATATGGATTCTGGCAGAATAGTAAGCAAACCGGGCATAATCAAATTTAAAGTCATCTGAGATTGTTTTTACAATGGGTGTTATATCTAAGTTAAAACGTTCAATTGACTCTCTGAAATTCAGTTCACCAAAAATATTAATTTCTATGGTCCCGATTTTCATTTTATATAATTTCGATTTTCATTTTATGTAATCCTGTAATTGTAATATGATTAATTTGTATTTAGAATAATTGGAATTCTAATTTAATTTCCGGGTTCCTGAAAAACAGGAAAGCTGGGTTTTAAGAGTCCGTTTAATTAATTAAACTTTACACGGTAAAAAAAAAACAAATAGACAAATGAGCCTAAATTTCTTTGTTTAGTTGTTCTTTTAGTTCAATAAGAAAATCGGCATGTATATGTTTTTCAAATTCAGAACCAATAATACGATAGTTAGGTGTGTTACCGAGTTTAGAAATAGAATAAACCTTTGGGTGGTCTTTAATAGCTTGAATGTCATCTAATAAATTCATTATGCACCGTCTAAATTATAAAATGCTTTGACAAAATTTTGAGCAACTCCTGGAATACTGGCTTTGTGTTCAATTATTAAAGAAGTTGAAAATTCAATATTGAGAGGGTTATAATCGCCTGTATCAGCAGCAATAAGCCTTAATTCAAAATAGTTTAAATCAATTCTATCGGCATCGATTATAACAGAATATTCAGAGATATCTCCACCAAAAGAAAGTTCCCGGGATAAAATTCCGTCTATTGTAATACGGATATCACCGGTTGTTCCACCATCTGTATTTTCAAATAAAATTAAATAAAGTATGCCTGAGCCACTGACGTTTAAAACGTCCTCCCAAACATTTGCAGGAGATCCATCATAAACAGATAAAAGAGTACCACGATTATAAAGAGCGGCAAGGGAAACGGCGTTATTGTCCACAACGGTTTTAACTGCCGGTAGGTTTGTATCGTGAATGGCGGTAACGTCTGTACGAATATCAGCGGTGTCTGTTTTAACGGCCGGCAGGTCTGTGTCGTGAATCGCAGTAACGTCTGTACGGATATCAGCGGTATCTGCTTTTACGGCGGCTATTTCGGGTTTGACTGAAATGTTGAATGAGTTGGACATAAAAATTACCTATAAACAGTAATTTCATAAATGGTATTTGGTCCGGCTGCTCTGTTTTGGATTCTGACGCCATAGTGAATAAAATCGATGGAATGATATCCGACAACTAAAGCCTTATCCGGCAGCCAGTCTCCCTGTAAGTTACGAAAAGAAATTTCAGCTGGGTTGGTTTCTATAAGAAAATCAGTAACGTTATATGCAACGGTAAACTCATAAGTATCGTTTGCTTCATAAGCTATACCGCCGACTCCGGAATAAACAAGATAAGATTCGAATGGAACTCCTGCAGAAACGACTCGTAGGCTGCCATCAGATGTGGCGCGAATAAGAATACCTCGATCATCGGCTTTGCCGACAAGGTGTGCAAATACGCGTGAAAAATCGGGGGTAACAATAGATTGTTCGATAAATTCCGGGGATAATTCTAAGCCATGCTCGGGGATTAAAACGGTTTTAATTTTTTGTTCCGGACCTGGCATTGGTGAACCTTGAATTAAGTGGTTATTTCATATTCATAAGCGCCATAAATGTTAGAGGCATTGGTGCCACATCTTATAGCAATTTTGAAAATCATACCAGGCGGGATATTTTCCTCAATTGGGATGCGAAGAAGTTTTGTAGTGGAGGGATAAGCGTTGGCGGCACCATATTCGTGCTGAGTGTTTAGAACCAGATCAACAATTTCTAAAATTCTGTTGGTCTCGATCCAGCCTTCCAAAACGTTGGTTTGCCATTCACTGACGCTGATAATGACCGCTCTGAGTCTTTTGGGTTCATCAATGGAAGATATCAGTCCTGAATCAAAAACAGTCTTATTTTCAATACCTTCAACGGTAAAAGATTTGTACAGCATAATTTAATCTTTAATTTGAGTGAGAGTTTTTAAGATGCTGACTGCGATATCATCCCAGGGATTAGGAGTTTCTGCGGCTCTGATGGATAATTCCTTAACAAATTTAACAAAAAGTTCCCTGATCTGCGGTGATATTCTATCAAGCAAAAATATAACAAAATTGTCCATGGTGTCTACTAAAAAAAATATATAATTTAAGAAATTGGTGTCATTCGAAGTATAAGACCGATTTCCTGAAGAGCGGTAGATATTTCGCTGCCAACGCCTTTTTTAGTACATTTCCAAGAGATAGTAAGTTCCTGTCCTTGGGGAAAAATAATAGGAGGATCAAAAAAGAAAGGGTGTTTAAGGTCAATGGTGGAATAGTTACCGCCTACGCTGTAGCCTTCAGAAATAATATCCATGTCACCAGGGGCTTCATCGAGCGGAGCATAATATAAAAGTCCCTGTTTATCTTCGTCAAAGAGAAAAACTTTACCCTGCATGAATTTGAGAAATTTGGTAACTGTGTATGCGGCATCAGTAGCTGCAAGGGGTTTGACGTCTGAAGCAAGGATTCCGTGAAGTTCAATATTACGAGCTGCAGGGACAATATTTGCAAAAGGAAAATCCGGGAATTCTGCGGGATTATTTGCAGTATTAAGCACAACGTCGGTTTCAACGTTTATGGCTGCTGCGGAACGTCCGTAATTGGTATAAAGGTAGGTTGTAGATTTGGAGCCGTTTTCCATTTCGGGAGAGATATCGGCTTCTTCCCAAATTTCATATTCAACCATTTGAATTGCATCGTCCTGGTTTGCTCCAGAGATAATAAATTTTTCGCCGGATGCAACAGGGTATCCGGTAAATAAATTTTGTTTGAGTAGTAGTTCAAGTAAAGTGGTATGATTAATATGGCCAATATTTGAAAGTTGAGGCATACGAAGATGCTTTTCATTCTCCTGAGCACAAGCAATATAAAAATCTACATCTTCAACACCACCGGCGTTTAGTAAATATGCTCCGTGATCCTGATTAGCCCATTGGTTATCACTCATAAAATAATCATGTGAATGTTCGGATCTTCCAATAGGGAATGGAAGATGAGAACCGAGAACGCCGCCGACTCGGAAATATCCGACAGTGGTTTTAGAAATGCTGATAGTAACATAGTCAGTTTTGGGATAATGAATAAATATATTTTTAACTATAAGTCCCTGACCTGTTTTAGCTTCAAGTTCAAGGTCTTTATCATCGAAAACGGTTTTAAAATTACGTTTAGAAAGTTGCATAAAAAGATACTCCAGTTAAAAATAATAAAAATATGGATGGCTGCTGTTAGCCGGTTTTCAATTTGTGCAGAGCAACCTGAATAGCCTTGACACGTTCGATGTTCCTGGGATCACCGGTCGGATATC
>JAUVYH010000222.1 GCA_030603165.1 Fidelibacterota bacterium | reverse complement strand
CCAGCAATCATATCAAAAAGGTCGTTTTAAAATGGATTTATAAAACCAAACTTAC
This sequence comes from Fidelibacterota bacterium, assembly GCA_030603165.1. GTDB lineage: Bacteria > Fidelibacterota > UBA2242 > UBA2242 > UBA2242 > UBA9312. The sequence goes on along the minus strand of JAUVYH010000222.1, from coordinate 4,210 downwards.
CAGTTTCGGCAGCAGCGAATATTCACAGGGCGGATACCCGATGATTTCGCCATCGGTTTCAATAACAACATTGCCTTTTTTAAGGTTTACGATCACATCATTTGCCTGGTGATATTCCGCCCGCTTTTTCTTTAAGACCCTACCGGTATATAATGACGGTATATATGAAAGTAATCTTAATCTGCCCATTTTATTGATCAGGGCAACATGCAGTTTACCATCGTCATATCCCGATTCCACACCGTAATTCATGCCGCCGCCAAAATAGGAGCATTTGAATATTGTGATATTTTTCAACTCACGATCTAAGCGTTCAGTATTATCAATTACGATTTCTGCATTGAAATTCCCAAACTGGAAAATATTTTTTAACCCTGCATAAATGGCGGCGACGTCAATATTCAGTCTTTTTAGAAAGGACATGAACGGTTTTTTTTGATTGAAATATTCGACTGACTGGCTGATCACGCCAATACTGGAATTTGCCAGAAAATAGCGAACAATCGGATTTCCCTGATTATCGCGACAGGCAATTTTACACACATCAACCAGATAAGATCGCTCTGATTCGATCCGGTCAATAAGTTCCAGTTTTTCCGGAAACATTTTTTCCACATCACAGCTGCTGCCGGCGCCCAGAAAGACGAGTTGTATTTCCGGATCAATCAGGCGACCATCCTGAATAACACCGTTCAAAACTTCATTCAGGGTTCCATCACCGCCAAAAACATAAATTCGTTTGAAGCCCTCTCTAACAGCCTGTCTTGCTAATTCGATGGCATGTCCCTGGTATTGAGTCGGATGACAATTTATCCGGTAGCTCTTTTCCTGTAATTGTTCGCTAAACGAATCCCAGCGCTTCCGGGCTTTCCCGCCGCCTGCCAGCAAATTGGTGATAAAAAATAGTTCACTCGACGTTTTTTGATTTAATGTAATGACAAATCCTCCCAGATAAGTGATTGTTGTAAACGATTCACTATCCGCTCACGGTCTGTATCAGTGTGTCTAAATGCACAATAAAGATTGACCGGAATTGATATGCCATAAAATTTATCAAGAATCTTTTTGTGCAGGGAATTTTGCAAATAACCAAACCGGACAAACCGGTAATCGGTCGTTTGATTCCGCATAACCCACCGGATCAGATTCACGGCGGCTGGCAGGTTTTGCTTATCAAAAACACAATGACGAATGCTGATTTCCGATAATGGCTGACCTTCCGGAGGCAGCTGATTGAACGGTCTCAGGGCTTTATACATGAGTGAATACTTGCCGGCATAGCGACTTACAACAGTGTTCTTAAAAGCCGATTGATCCCACAAGGCAACTATGGCAGCGATCTTTTTTCCATTTGCGGCAAGCCATGTATTTTCAAGCTTATAATCCGGCTCTTCATAAAGCGAAAGTAAATATTCATCATTCCATCGCGGCGCTAACTCATAGTTGTCATAAAACTGTCGAAACAGTTCGCTCAACCGGGGAATATCAGACCGTGTTGCATGACGGTAAGTATATTCGGCGGAAGGTCGCTGAATTCGAAAGGGAAATAGATATTTTATCCGGTATGTTGCGAGGCAATCAAAAGGCGGAATGCCGGCGCGTCCCGACAGCAGCGCACTCATGCTCGCATTATTTCCCATCACCAGGATCACCGCAAACTTGATTGGAGATTCGGATAAATAGTCCGCCACATGCTTCATCAGACGGAAAGCCACCATTGAATTTCGGCAGGCGTGATCGATTTTAATCCCGCCGATATAGCCGATCCGGATCTTTTCACCTTTGAAATAAACGTCCCGAAAAGAGACGCCGACAATCCCGATTATTTTTCCACTTTTTTCAGCAACGAATATCGCCGGATCGTTTCCCTGTAAACCGGCAAGACAAAAATAATCCGGCGAGCGGTCGATGTTGACCACCAGTTTCGCATCCATGGGAGCCTGCCGGGATAGGGACAGAAGCGCCTGATTATCTTCTTTTGTAGCGACACGAATTAGCATGAATACCTGTGGTTTTAATCTTTGGTTATTTTAGATAAGGCAGAAAAAAGATGCAAGGTTAAAGATACGTGCGTGAATAATTTTTAATAAATCGCTATAAACCGAGATTAATAGACTGTCAATGTTTACAAATTTGCCTGCTTTCCCAAATTACACTAGAGTTGCACTTAATGGTTGTTGATATAAATATTTTTCGGTATTTTTAAGAAAGGATTTGACCATGCCGCAAAATATCAAAATTCAAATAAATCCCGAAGTATTAACCTGGGCCAGAGAAGAAGCCGGATATACACCGGAAAACATTGCTAATAAACTTCATATTCCCACGGAAAGATACCTTCGTTGGGAAAATAGTAAAGAGGAAATTCCTTTGGGGATAATGAAGCGGATTGCGAATTATTATAAAAGGCAGCTAGCTGTGTTCGTCTTACTGACTCCCCCACCCAGAACAAAAAAGCCGAACGACTATAGAAACCTGGCTATAAGTCAGGAAGGTCTGTCTCCCGAAATACTACTGGCAATAAGACGGGCAAACAAATATCTCACGATGGCAAAAGATATATTAGGTGAAGAATATTGGATTAATCAGTATCAATGGCAAAATGAGATTGAAAATTTTAAGATAGAACAGACCACAAAATTCAATAATAGGCTGTTTGATTGGTTGCGGGGAAAACTTAAAATAAATATCGATGAGCAGAAAAAATTCAGAGGTACTGAAGACGCTTATCGGAAATGGCGAAATAGTATTGAACGGGAGCTCGGGATATTCATTTTCCAGTTTAATATGCCGGAAGGAGAAGTAGACGGGTTCTGTTATGCGGGTGATAATCCACCATATACCATTGTTATCAATAAAAAATTAGCCGCATCCAGAAAAATATTTACGGTATTTCATGAACTGGCTCATATCATCAGGCATCAATCCGGTATATGTATAACTGAATTTTCTACTGAAGAGTATGGCAGTGAATTAGAGTGCAATGACTTCGCCGGAAAATTTCTCGTACCCGATGATGAAGTGGTACCGATCTCCAATATAGATGAATTATCTACAATTGCATATAAATATAAAGTCAGTCGCGAAGTGTATCTGCGCAGGAACCTGGAAAGGAATTTTATAAGCAAAAGTGAATTTTTCATAATTTTAGATGAACTTAAAGGATTACCGATTCCTCCGAAGAAAACCTACAAAGAAATCCGAATTCTGCCTCCAGTCGCAAGTAAAAGCACCCGGGGAGAGAGGTTCTATAATCTGGTGCTAAACGCTGTTTATGAAAATAAGATAGATTATTTTTCTGCGTCCGACGCTCTTGGAATAGGATTTTCATATATTACATCGAATGAATAGTGAGAAAGAAAAGATATATTGCTTCGATGCCAGTGTATTTATCGCATTGAACAGAGTCAATCTCTATATTCCAATTCCCGATATCTGGAATGAGCTCGATAAATTATTTCTGTCAGGCAGATTGATCTCGCATGAATACGTTTATGATGAATTCAATCCGGGAAGTAAAAATCCCGATTTTCTGGCTAAATGGATAAAGGACAGAAAGAGATATTTCGTAGGAACAACTGAAAAGCAATTTCAACTTGTTGAAAGAATTCTTGGAAGATTTGATAGATTAATTGATCCTGAGAAAGAAAAGAATCAGGCTGATCCGTGGATCATCGCGTTAGCAATCGAGAAAAATCAAGAAGTCACCTTATTTGGTCAGAATAAAGAATATTACGTCATCAGTCGGGAAAAGATAAGATCTTCAACGAAAATTCCTGCGGTCTGTCGAGCTTTTGATGTTCCACACCTGAGTTTCGAGGAATTTCTCGATGATAACGGTTGGCGTTTTAGAATAATAAAAAAGTAAATGTAGCCATTCATTTTAATTACTAAAGCAGGAGTTTTCTATGCCCACACTGCAATTCAAAGGTAAAAATATCATCTGGAACCATCATCTATCAGTCCCATACTATACTCTGGATGAGATTGAAGACCTGAACTTCCAACCCAAAAAAGCGGATGGTAATCTAATTATCGAAGGTGACAACCTAATTGCTCTGAAAACGCTTTTACCACAGTTTGCAGGTAGAGTAAAATGTATATTCATTGATCCTCCATATAACACAGGTAATGATGTAGAAGAAGGGAAAGGCTGGGTCTATTCCGATAACGTAAATAATCCTATGATAAAAGAATGGCTTGGAAAAGA
>JAUVYH010000123.1 GCA_030603165.1 Fidelibacterota bacterium | reverse complement strand
TTCGACTGAACACTGGAATATAGTGAACATATGCCGGGTTGTCAAATAGAATATTAATCAAGAAACATTGATATTCATCCAATTGAGTTTTTTTAATTTCTTCATCATCTTTCCTTCATTTTTTTACATCTTAGATGCATTAGCGCGTTATTGGTTTCAAGATATGTGCCTTTTGAACTAACTGCAACATTAGAACTTTGCTAACAAACAACAAATTCAACCATGTTCACTAAAATTCATTTTGGATTTAACAATTTTTAAATTACTTTACGACACAATGGATACGTAATAAAAATTTTATCCAAAAGGGGGCGGCAATGGCTAAATTCCAATATTACAAAGATATAGGAGGTCGATGGCGGTGGCGGCTTCGTAACGACGAAGAAAAAATAATCGCAACATCCAGCGAAGGTTTCGACGATAAAGACAAATGTTTTCAAAGTATCGACAGTGTAAAACAGCTCTCCGGTATTTCCGAGGTGAGAATCTATGAATCCGAAGATGAGTTTGTTATTTACAAAGAAGCGGAAGAAGAAGCGTTGGAATCCGAACCGGTTCCGGAAATTGAACCTGAACCAATAATCGAATTAGAACCAGATCAGAAACTTGAACCCGAATCCGAACCTGAAGTTGAAGAACCAACGCCAATTGAACCGGATATTCCTGAAGAAAAACCGGTTCAACCTGATGATATTCCACCGTTAAAGAAAGAATCAACTTTCACGACTGTGCCACCGAAGTGGAAAAAACCGAATTGGGCATTAATCACTTCCATAGCATCGGTAGTAGTTATCATTGTTCTGATTATCCTCTTCTCTATGAGAAACAAGCCTGAACCCGAAAAAGTCACGCTCGAAATCATTTCCGACGTTCCTGAAACAGAAATAGCACCTGATGAGACGCCTATAGCTATTGCTGAAGACACTGCCCGGGTCATTATTGAAACCGAACCCGAAGTAACTGAACTTGAAGCTATTGTTGAATCGCCTGAACTAAGTAAACTTCAGGAACCCGTAGCGATGGATATCTTTCATAAGGTCGTTAAAGGCGACCGGCTCTGGTCCCTCGCCGATGAATATTATTCCGATTCCTACCTGTGGCCCAATATTTATAATGCCAATACCGAAAAAATCCGAAACCCGGATATATTGCGACTTGGCATTGAATTACTCATCCCCGCACTTGAAGGAAGTCGCCTTAAGCTCAGTGAAAAAGATCGACACAAAGTTGCTGTCGGCTATATTCGTGCATATCTTATTTACAAGAAATTGGGGAAAGCAGACGCGAAATATTACCTGTGGGCTGCACGATTATATGAACCGGCAGTATTGAATGATTTCCAGGGGCAGATTGACCTAGAAGATCTGCAGGCTATTGAAAGTTTTAAAAAACATTAGGAGTAACAATATGTCACTACTACAACTATATATAGACAGGGAAAAAAGATGGCGCTGGAGATTAAGAGCCGACGATCAGGATATTGTCGGTGTATCCGGCGTCAGTTTCGAAACAAAGGCAGATTGCATTCAATACGTTGAAGAGATTATTCAACAGGCTAAAATTGCAGAGATTGAAGAATCTGAACATTAAATATTAAAAACCGGATAGCAATTTCAACAGGGATTTTCATTTTGGAAATCCCTGTTTTTTAAATTCATGATACATTCTCAATTCAGCAGGGAATGGCGATAATGCCCGCTCAAATATTCCCAGCGAATATGCAATGGTCATTCCGTAGTTCGTTATCGGTACGTCTGCGCGTTTAGCATGCATAATTCGCGAAAGAACTTCCCTCCTGTTAAACATACACGAACCACAATGGATGATCAGTTTATAGTCTGCTAAATTATCCGGAAAATCATGCCCCTGCACATGACTAAAGTTTAATTCTCCGCCAACATAATGCGCCAGCCAGCGAGGAATTTTGACAGTGCCGATATCGTCTTCAATCGGATGATGAGAACAGGACTCGGCAATTAACACTTTGTCACCGGGTTTAAGTTCATCAATCACCAAAGCGCCGCGAACAAATTCCTGAAGATTTCCTTTATAGCGGGCAAACAGTATCGAGAACGAGGTCATCAAAACCTCATTCGGAGTATCAGCGGCTACTTCTAAAAATGCCTGCGAATCGGTCACAACTAACGCCGGTTTTGAATTCAACCGGTTCAGCGCATCGCGCAATTCACTCTCCTTCACTACCATACAATATGCGTTACTGTCAAGAATATCGCGGATTGTTTGAACCTGCGGTAAAATCAGGCGTCCTTTCGGCGCCTCTTTGTCGATTGGCACAACTAAAATAATCAGTTCACCCGGTTGAATTAAATCGCCGATTATCAATGGTGCATTGATTATTTCCGGCGGAGTGACTTTTATAATTGCTTCACGCAGATCATATATTCCTTCAGATTTATTGGCAACGGTTTTAACGACGATCAAACCGCTATCATTTAATTTTTTTACCAATAATGAATCTGGCTTATATAAGTCGGTTTTATTAAACACAACAATTGCCGGCACATTTCGATCTTTAAATTCACCAAGCAGTTCATTCTCAAATTTTCCCCAGTCCTGCCCGGTGGCAACAATAATTGCAAGATCGGTTCGGTCGAATATTTTCCTGGTGCGTGAAGTGCGTACCTCTCCTAAAACACCAAAGTCATCCACACCGGCAGTGTCGATAAACAGCACCGGACCGACAGGCAATAATTCCATCGGCTTTTCAACCGGATCGGTTGTGGTTCCTGCGATATCGGATACGATTGACACGACTTGCCGGGTCAACGCATTTAAAAGCGATGATTTTCCGACATTTCTTCGTCCGAATATCCCGATATGCAGGCGTAATCCTTTTGGCGTTTTTTGCATAGTTTTATAACTCCCGTTTGGTGTTAATTTCCCCTAAATATAAACGTCACGTTTTCCCTGAACAGTTTGATGATAGTAATCTTCAAAATCCTTGAGCAAATTCCCCTTTTTGAAAAACGGAATATTGCGAATATCTTCAATTTCCTTCCGGATCAATTTTTCACCGACAATTTTCGTTTTAGGTGAGGCATAGTCGTCCAAATATTCCCGAAATGTCAGAACGGCGTTCAACTTACAGAATTTTGCTTCCGTACAACTTTTTAATAAACCCATAATCTTATCGCCGGTACGTCCACAACGGTATCCTGCAGTACAAAAAGAGGTGATCATGCCCATTTCGGCAAGTTCGCGGATAACTTCATCCAGACTCCGGGTATCACCTAATAAAAACTGTTGCTTGCTTTCATCCTGATCATCCCGCTTAAAACCATTTAATTCCTTTAAGGCTTCCGTATATCCGCCGATCCCGATCTTCGTTGAAGCGTCAGTTTGTGTACAACCCACCTGAATGATTTCCCTGCGTAGTTGAGCGCTCTCTCTGGCAGTGATAATCAATCCTGTATAGGGCACAGACAACCGGAGCACCGTTACCAATTTCTTAAAATCACTATCATTCACCAGATATTTTGAGTGAGTGCTTAAGTACGAGCCTGCCGCCGGCATCATCCTGGGAAAAGAAATCGTATGGGGACCAATGCCAAATTGCCGTTCCATATCAATCGCATGATACAGCAATCCCATAACTTCAAAACGCCAGTCATACAATCCGAATAATGCGCCGATTGCCAGATCATCGATACCGGCTTCCATTGCACGGTGCAGAGCATATAAGCGCCAACGATAATTCCCCTTAATTGTATTCACCGGATGGACACTTGCGTAGGTCTGTTTATGATATGTTTCCTGGAACACCTGATAGGTGCCAATTCCCACGTCCCCAAGTTTTTTCAAATCCGCTATCGACATCGGCGCCGCATTGATATTAACTCTGCGAATCGACCCTTCACCGTGCCGGGCTTTTTTCTTGACAGTATAAATGGCTTTGATTGTTTCAGCCATATAATCGGCATCGGAAGAGGCGTGTTCGCCATAAACTACGATCATACGCTTGTGACCTTCGGAAATTACCGCTTCTGCTTCCTGTTTTACTTCGTCAATGTTTAAAATGCGCCGCTTTTCACTACGGTTTTCATAGCGAAAACCACAGTATGCGCAATTATTGACACATAAATTGCTGCAATATAACGGGGCGAAAAAGACAATCCTGTTATCGTAAACCTTCCTCTTTACTTCCAACCCGGTTGCGTACATTTCCGCCCATAATTCGGGATCAGTAACATGCAGAAGCGCCGCCGTTTCAGCCGGTTCGAGTCGCTCAATTCGGAGTGACTTTTGTAAAATATCACGAACCTGTTTTTTATCAGGTTTAACATTGCTCTTCAAAGTCTCCGTAATCTTCAACTCATCAATAAAATCTTTGCCATCGATGAGATATTTATCGATCTCATCCTGTTTTACTACCTGTTTAGCCCACTCATTTACTGGTATTTTCAACATTCTTTCCTCGTCTTTATTATTACTTTCATTCACACATTATTAGCATTTCAGCGGCGAATCACCCCTGGAATAAGAAACATTGTACCCGGCTTTTTCAATCATATTAATCGCAGACTGCAAACTATCCTCAGAAACATCTGTCTGAACGTTTTTTCCGGGATAAATATTGTATAGTTCTTTAACTCTTTCGGGAGTAAAGGAAGGCATGATCACATTCGCCCCGATTTGGAGTCCCCGTAAACGAGCGCCGGGCTGAACACTCTCCAAAGCGCTGGTCGATGGCATATTCGCCATCGGGTTTAATATTCGCACCAAAGCTAACGTTCTGAACGCCAGATGAATATCTCCATTCGCTTCGTCAGCAAAGGGAGTTTGTGAATGCGCAACGAATGGTCCCATCCCAATCATGTGCAGTTTCATATCGGTCAGTGTTTGGATAGCCGTCACCAAACTTTCAACCGATTCTCCTGGCATATCGATCATGATTCCCGAACCGACTTCATAATCCAATCCACGCAGCGTTTCAACACATATCAGGCGTTTTTTCCAGAAATTTCCCGGTCTGACTTTGGCATAATTTTCCCGGTCAAATGTCTCCATACGAATCAAATAACGGTCAGCGCCTGCATCTCTCCAGAGTTTATATACATCGTAATTTCGCTCACCGAGCGATAATGTTACAGCGATTTTATACCGCGACTTTATTGCAGTAATAATATCCGTAATATCCCGGTCAGTATAATAAGGATCTTCACCGGTCTGAAGCACGATGGTTGTAATTCCTGATTGAACAATTTCTTCGGCACAATCCAGGATTTCCCGCATGGTCAATCTGTATCGGTGAATCTCACGATTTCCGCGTCGAAGTCCGCAATACAGGCAATTCTGATTGCAATAATTAGAAAATTCGATGATTCCCCGCAAATAGACATCCTTGCCGAAAACATCACCGTGAATCCGGTCTGCTAATGAGAATAACTCCTGATCATTTTTACCAGTCAAGTAATCATAAATTTCTATATAACTTAATCCCTTACTAGTCATTTTCTTGTTTTTTTGTTCACCCCGCTGGATAAGTCATTGTTAATCAAAATGATATAGCAAGGAAATTTTATTGAATTTACTGAAACTTTTAAATCGCAATATTTTTTGAGAATATTCTTATAAATTTGCAATTTGATATTTGATATTCCGGTTTGTCCAGGTTAGGTACATACGGTTTACAATCTCATTAAATTCTCGCTCAAAAATTGGATTTGGGAACAAGTTTATTTAGACATTCAATGTGATGGATTTTACCCGGACTGTTTCGATCTGCCCCAATTTTCCGGTCAAAGCGCCCAGCTCATCTGTTGACATATTCAGAATAAGGAAAATAATCGCCATATTTTGATCCTTCATCGGGTAGCCTACACGCAGCAGAATATTATCGGCGTGTCGATGCAATAATTCACCAACTTCCCGATATACCGAATTACGATCAAAGACCGTGATCGTCGTCGTGTGCACTTTCTTTTCCATAAAAAATCCCATCCTTTGCTATTCAAGGGATGGGATATATCGAAAATTGCTTTAGATTTTTTTCTCACCCCTTGATGTTAGATTGCTCCTTCATCTCAGAAAAGCAGGCGGAATATATCAGCAATTTCGCAAATAACAAAAGGAAATAATGCCAAAATTTACACCGATTAACCGTAATCACCGCTAACGATCATTCTGCCAGGTCTGAGGACCTGACGTAACTTAAACAAGAAATCCCCGTTGATATCAACAGGGATTGAAATATTTTCTATGTAAAGGGAATCAGATCTTTAAATAAGCTCTGAAATCTTCTCTTGCAGTTTGCGTTTTGGCTGCATCCCGACAATTTGAGTGGCAACTTTACCATCTTTAAAAATTAACAGAGTGGGAATACTCCTGATGCCGTACTGCCGGGAAACCGATTGGGAATTTTCGACATTTAATTTGCCAAATTTCATTTTACCGTCATACTCTTTGGATAATTCTTCCACAATCGGAGCAATCTTCAGACAGGGCATGCACCACGCCGCCCAGAAATCAACCAGCACCGGGACATTTGACTTCAACACTTCTTGATCAAAATTTGCATCAGTAAACTCTAACATGGCTACTCCCTAATATTGTGAAAATAATGAATTCTTTTTGGTAAACAGGCTATTTATAATGCGAAATGTACTTGATATTACTTTCAATCACAACAGATAATTACGATGATTTCACCCATTGAATAATTTCCGGCAATGTCGGTCGTTTGCCATACATCAGGATCGCTGTCCGGAATATTTTCCCAGCTGCAAACATCGAAAGAACAGCGGATACTATCAATACCAAAGAGCTGCTTATCACATGCCAGGTTGGCGGTATATCCATCCCGATCAATAATATCATAAAAAATGGTGTGATAAACGGAATATGAGATAAAATAATGGTAACCGTTGCGGTCGGATTGACAATAACATAGGAAGACATGAGCAATGGAAGAACCGAAATAATAGAGATTATCGACACTGCCTGTTGGGCGTCCTGCTCAGACGTAAAAATTGCGCCAAATGCCGAGAAGATGCCGGAAAAAAACATATACCCTAAAACAAAATACATCAGAAAATAGAGTATATGGTATGACGTTAAAATATCAAGTCCCTTATAAGCGGAAATCAAAGAGCCGCAAATCATGTAAAATAATAATTGGGTCAATCCGAGGAATCCCAGACCGAGGATTTTACCCGACATCAATTCGGTTGAACTCACCGAAGAAAGTAATATCTCTACCAGTCGATTAGTTCGCTCTTCAAGCACACTCCGCAGCAATACCTGTGATGACATTACAATGGCAAAATAGAGCATCAGAACAAAAATAATCGGAATTATGTAGGATATTATTTCGCTTTTTTGCTTTTTTTCACCCGTACGCCCTATCTCAATCATCTCAAAATTTACTCGTCTGGTCAATTGCTTAACTAATTGAGTATCCAAACCGGCGTCTTCAACCCTTCGCTCAAGCAGTATTGAATTTATTACCGAACGGACTTCGTCCTGATCTCTATAATTACCCAGATATCTCGAATAATATTTGACATTATTCTCCTTCATAATATCAGCGGGAATATGAACATATGCGTCGATTATCATCGAATCCAGCAGATCCGATGCAGTCTCAATAGATTTTTCGACAGTATGATTTCGTAAAACAATAACCTGATACTTCGGTTGTCCGTCCTTTAATTGATACCGGTCGTAGATTATCTGCTCAAATCTGTCACTCAATTCATGGGTTCCATCAATCAGAGCGATCAACTTCATTTCCGCCCCGGGACTTTCCATTAGCAAAGCAGGCAGAAACATGAAACCCGCCAGTACAATCGGGATAATCAGCGTAGAAATGATAAACCATTTTGAACGGATTCGCGTAATGTATTCCCATCGGGCAATCACAAAGATATTTCTCATCGTTTTATCCCTCCTTGCACCTGATCGATAAATATTTGTTCAAGGGATGGTTCGATGATATCAACATGAGATATGGCTACTTTAGACATTACTTTTTTAAGAATATCATTAATGTTTGTATTCCGATCAATAGCGCCGGATAATTGGGTATCATATAATTCCCAGCCATTTTCAATAATATCTGCGATCTGTTCCTTATTACCGTCAAATCGTATCTGAAATTTCCGATTGCTATAATGCTGTTTAATATCTTTTAATTTACCGTAAAGCACTCGTTTACCATTGTTGATCATACAGATCGTGCTGCACAATTTCTCTATCTGTTCCATCTGATGTGTTGAGAATATAATCGTCTTTCCGGCGGATTGAAATTCCGAGATCATATCTTTTAAAACCAGCTGATTTACGGGATCCAGACCGGCAAAAGGCTCGTCGAGTATTATTAAATCCGGCTGGTGAATAATGGCAATGACAAACTGCACTTTTTGCTGGTTACCTTTCGATAATTCTTCAATTTTTCGGTCAGCGTAGCTTTTTAAGTCAAATTGTTCGAGGTAACGGTCTGCCTGTTTTGCAGATTCACGTTTCGATAATCCTTTTAATGTTCCGAAATAAATAATCGTCTCCTTCAACTTCATTTTTTGATAGAGTCCGCGTTCTTCGGGTAAATAACCTATATTCCGGTAAAGATCAGCCGTTATTGGTTTCCCTCCAATTAAAATGGCACCGTTATCAGGCTGAATGATGTTCATAATCATGCGAATGGTAGTCGTTTTTCCGGCGCCATTCGGTCCAAGCAGTCCAAAAACCGAGCCTTCGGGAACATCAAAACTTAATTCATCGACCGCTGCGGTTTTATTAAATACCTTTGAAACGTTCTGTAATGTAATCATCGCGATTTATCTTCCGAGGCTAAAAGCTGGCGGGTTGAACCTCTCACATGCTTTTAGTTATTGTTATATATTGGTGATCTTCATTTTCTTTTGATCTCAGAACAAGCCCGCCCGGCTGAACAGCCGTTCGGACGGGGAACACCGATTATTGATATTTGAAGTATATTTGGTAGTTTATTTTTTTTCAATTCGTTTCAATTTACCACTTCAGCCTACATTGCTTATAGATAATGTTGGGTGTTCGTATTAGTCATCCATTAATTCATTTATTTCTTTTGTAATAGTTCACCACTGATTTTCACCCCGTTAGATATCTTTGTTAAATAATAAAATGAATTCATATATAAAACCATCTAATGGGGTGAACGGAGTTACACTGAATTATCAAAATATTCTTCTCATCATTTCGAATTCCTCAGCACCAAAATTAAACAATAACCCTACTCTTAATCGTGTTGTTTTTTCCCATAGGGATTCCTTTGGAAAAGTAATTAATTAATTGTGCTTCATCCTGATTTGTTATCTTTTTCATAGCTTTGTTTTCTACAAGAATTCTCTTTTCAACAAGAAGATCAGCTCGAAATTTGCGATCAAACACAACATTTTTATAATGAACATCTAATTCTAACTGTCTTTGATAAGATATACCCATTAAATCAAGCTCGTAACACAAGGCATCTTCATAAACCGATTCTAGTGGCGAAGCCATCCCTTCGGGAAAAACCTGGCCCAAGTTCTTTATATACTTCCCTTGCTGCTCCTATTATTTTATAGGTTAAATCTTTACCCCATGTAATATTTTCCCATTTTTTATTAGCCATTATCCTTGCATTGATTATTACACGGGGTGAATTAATCGTCTTATTATCTTCTTCTTTACTTATTACACGGGGTGAATATAGCAACTTGATCATTTTATATCTTTTCTGTGATATTCCGTGTCCTTCAGTGGTGAACTATTATCTATAAATTAATCTCTTTGATGAGTTAATAGATTTTTTCAAGAAAGGATTTCTAATCGATTTTTCTTCCAATAAATCAATTTGTCTTTGTAATAAATCTTCTAACGAGAATTTAAAATCAAAGTAGTTGTCAGCGTATTCAATTAATTCAACATTCTTAAATGTAACAATAAAATCAATATCGCTCTCATCATTAAATCTTCCAGTTAAAGCAGAACCAAATAAATGCAACTTCGCAACTTTATATTCGTTGCAAAGCCTTCTTATTCTGTCAATATTTCTTTCAACTATATTCATAACTCAAATATACA
>JAUVYH010000168.1 GCA_030603165.1 Fidelibacterota bacterium | reverse complement strand
TCCCCTGTAGAAATAGGCTCCACTTCGTTCCGCATTTCACCCCAAAGAAATAAAAAAATATTTCATAGGGTAAACAGGGCAGGCAACGCTCCACAAACAACAATCAAGAGTGATTGTTTTACCACCCGTATCTCTCCCCTCTCAGGCGTTCCGGAGTGCAACCCCGGAACGAGAAGATGACAGCCACGAAACGATGGAAAGGATGAAATATATCTCCGCACGAGCATAAACACAAGATAATGCAAACCCGTTTTCAATGAAGCGAAGTGGACTCAAACGGGTTTCGCTGATTTATGGGAAAACATTCTAAGTTTTTATGACGAAGTGCTTTAGTTGGGGGATGCTGAAACCCATTTGGCTCGCTTCGCTCCCTGAAAATGGGTTTTTCCGCACCACTCGTCTCAACGCTCCTGCGTTGAGACGTCTCTTTCTTTCTCAGTACCTCTCCCCTCTCGGTATCTCCGAGCGGTAACACCAGCCTTTTTATCTACACAATTTTAGAAAGATCAAAGTCTTCCGGTTTTCCGATAGGCTTCATTTCACACTTATGTTTCTTCATAGCGCGTTTTAGCGTTATCTGCTCAAAAAACAGGTAGATAATCGGAATCAATATCAATGTCAGCAGTGTTGCTAATGTTAAACCTCCGATAACAGCGCGTGCCATACCAACCCACAATTCGGCGCCGGAACCGAGTTTCAGAGCAATCGGTATCATAGCCAGAATAGTGGTTAATGCAGTCATTAAAATTGGGCGCATTCTGCGTTTTCCACCAATTAAAATCGCGACCCATAAATCATGTCCATGTTTTTCCCTCAACTGGTTAATATAATCCACCAACACGATTCCGTTGTTTACCACAATACCGACTAATAATATCATCCCGATTAGAGCAGTTACGCTCATTGTTGTACCAGTCAGAAACAGACCCCAAATAGCGCCCATTATGGCTAATGGCACTGTGAAAATGATGATGAAAGGATCCAATAATGATTCAAACTGTGAAGCCATTACCATATATACCAGAAATATAGCAACAATAATAGCAATTCCGAGCCACATGAAAGATTCCTGCATATCTTCAGCCTGACCGCCGATCTCCCAACGATAATTCAGCGGGAAATTCATCCGTCGGATTTCATTTTCAATATCTTTTAAAACAGATTGTAAATCCCGTTCCGCCACCGAACACGAGATACTAACCATTCTTTCCTGATCTTCACGATCGATCTGAGAAGCAGCCTCGCCCGAAATAATGGAAGCAACATTTTTTAATGGTATTTGAGCGCCGGTCAATGAGGTAATGAAAATATTTTCCAGATCCGTCTTTGACTGACGGTAAGATTCATCAAGTTGAACAACAACGTCGTATTCTTCACCGCCTTCGCGGAATTTTGTTGCCAATTTGCCTTTCACTGCCGCTTCAATTGTAGTGGCAACCTGGTAAACCGATAAACCAAGCGCGGAGATACGATCTCTGTCAATATGAATCTGGTATTCCGGTTTAGGTTGACTATAGCTTTTAATAATATCAACAACGCCATCGACTTTTTTCATCCGTTCTTCAAGTTCATCACCTAAAGTAGTAGTGATTTTACGATCATACCCGAAGATCTTTATTTCAATATCTCCGCCACTCCCAAACATCATACCGCCTGATTCCATAGTGATTTTTGTTCCCGGCAATTTTTCAAAGCGCTTACGAAGTATCGATTCAATCTCAAAACTATCACGTTTACGGTCATTGACGTCGGGAAGACTGATATTGATTTCGCCTCGGTTTGAGCCGGAGCCAAACATTGCGGCAAACCCTTCGCCCATACCAAAACTGACTTGAACATTATCCGCTTCAGGAACTTCCTCATCAATAATTTTTTCAATTTTACGGAATGTTTTATCGGTTGTTGTCAATGAAGCCCTTGTTTCTCTTTCTACCCGAACCTGAATAAAAGATTGGTCGGTTTTCGGCATAAACTCGCCGCCAACTTTCGGGAAAATTATAATGGTAGCAACAATAAGTGCGATGATTACAATAAATACATATTTTTTATGACCTAATGCCCAGTCAAGTAGCCGAACATACCGTTTTTCGGTGGCTTCGATAAAATTTCCAATACTTACATCTAAATATCTTAATAGTTTGTTGTCGCTCCTTTTCTTTTCCTTTCCTAAAAGTCTGGATGACATTAACGGGATTAGTGTCAGCGCTACTAACAATGAAACTGACAATGAACATACAATTGATACAACCATATCCTTAAACATAACACCGGCGATACCAGGTACAAAAAAGATCGGAACAAATATTGCCAATGTAGTAAGCGTCGATGCTATAATTGCCACACCTACTTCAGTGGTGCCATCGTCAGATGCAATGCGGATTTCTTTATTCATTTCACGATGTCGGAAAATGTTTTCCAGAACGACGATAGAATTATCAATTAACAAACCAACAGCGAGCGCTAACCCTGCCATTGAGATAATATTCAGGGTAATACCGATTTGACTCATTACAAAAAATGTAATGATAATTGAAACCGGAATCGAAATTGAGGCTATTAATGAACTTCGAATGTGTCTCAGAAAGAAAAGTAATACTAAAAATGCCAGAAAAAATGCCTGAATAGCTGTATTGGTAAGATTGCTCAAGGATCTCTTGATAAATTTGGATTGATCCCAGATAATATTAAACTCAATACCCTGCCCGATCTCTGCAGATATCTTAGGTAATTCCTCTAAAACTGCGGACGCTGTCTGGACAGTATTCGCATCCGATTGTTTCTGAATGAACATGAAAATCGCAGGTTGATTGTTATTTCGTACAATTTCAGTCTGTTCTTTATATCCATCGATAACCTGAGCAATATTTTTTAAATAGATCGGCGCCCCTTTTTGCACTCCTATGACAGTATTTCGAATCTGGTCAACATTCGTGTATTCACCATATGTTCTGACTGCATATTCAGTGTATTCATCATCGATCAAACCACCCGGAATTTGAAGATTTTCCATTCCAAGAGTTTGAATAATTGTCTGTAATGCAACACCATGAGCAGCTAATTTTCGGGGATCGATTAAAATTCGAATTTGTCGCTCCAAACCACCGGTAGTACCGGCAGAAGCGACGCCGACAATACGTTCAAGAGATGGTTCGATCCGATCAGTGACTAACTTACGCAGTTCAGCCATACCCAGCTTATCCGAACTAACTGTTATAAACATAATCGGTTGCATTGAGGGATTAAATGCGAAACTCATCGGTTGTGATGCTTCATCAGGTAAATAATCTCTGACAAAGTCAATCATTTTTCGAACATCGATCTCAGCCTGATCCATATCAGTTCCCCAATCGAATTCCAGCAACAGAGTCGATGAACCTGATTTTGACCAACTGGTTATTTTCTCAAGATTTTCTACTGTTATAACTGTTTTTTCCAATGGTCGTGTTATAGAATTTTCAATGTCTTCGGGACCAACACCTTTGTAATCGGTCATTATACCTATTATGGGTAATGTAATATCCGGATACAGATCAAGTTTCAGTTGTCCGAGACCAAATAAACCAAATCCAATCGCAATAATATATATCATTGTAAAGGTGACGCCACGATTTATGGCAACTTTTGATATTTTCATTATTATTCCCCTGCTTCAATTATTTCAACCATTGAAGAATCAGATATATTATATTGTCCAATAGTTATAATATCTTCTCCGTCGTTTAGACCTGATATTACTTCTACGTAATTATTGTTTACAATATCAGTTTCTATCTGTTGCATTAATGCTACAGAATTCTTTACGATAAAAACATATTTTTTTGTATTTATACGTGTATTAGTTATCTCGCCTCCCAGGTATTCAAGCGATGTTTTTTCTATAATCGCATATTTGGGAACAATAAGCACATTTTCATGCTCATCAGTAACAATCTCGACACGCGCAAAACCACCCGGTTTAAGACGATAATCAGGATTGTCAATAATGATTTCACATTTTAGCGTTCGGGTCATTGGGTTTATTGTCGGATATAGCTTGTTTACTTTACCGGTAAAGACATCACCCGGATATGTATTAACAGCAATATTTACTCGTTGATTGGGAATAATCAGCGCAACTTGACTTTCGACTATATCAATGTTTATTTTAATTTTATCCATTTGAACAATTGTAAAAGCAGGAAATTGCGGACTGGCCTGGTCGCCAACATTATATGTTCGGCTTGAAATGATTCCTGATATAGGCGCTTTGATAAAACTGTCATTCAATTGTTCTTTCGCTGATTTCAATCCTGCTTTCAATTGATTTACGGCTGCTTTAGCCGCATCTTTCTGCGTTTTAACAATATCGTATTGAGATTGACTTACAGCATTTTGATCATATAATTTTTTAATTCTTTTCCATTCTGCAAATGCATTTTCATATTGCGCCTGAATCGATTTTAAGCCCTCTTCAGCCTGTATAACAGCCTGTTTTATCTTTATATTATCAACTACTGCAAGCAAATCTCCTTCATTAACGAAATCATTAACATCCACTTTCAATTCAGTTATCCGGGTTGGTATAGTAGAGAATACCCGCACTTCCTGATATGCTTCGAGATTACCCAAATAAGCAATGTTACGTTCGATATTTGCTCGTTTTACTTTAGTAACCTGAACTGGAAATATCCGCTCTTTTTCAACCGATGCAGTTTCTTTTTGTTTTCCACAGTTGCTAATTAACAATACAGCTGCAATAGAAATCGTAATTAGTAAATATGACCAAATGGATTTCATTTTCAACTCCTATAATTGGTTTATTGATTTTTTTAAGTTTGCAAGCGCTACATTATATTCAAACAGTGATTGCTGATAATTCATCCTGGCTTGATTAAGCGCCAGATTTGCATTCAAAACGTCCAGCTGTGTACTGGCGCCTTCGGAATACATTAGACGAGCCAGACGCTGTGCTTCTTTGGCTTGCTCGATTGTTTTTTGTTGAGTCTGAACCTTTTCCTGCGCTTCCTTCATTGTAAAAAAGGCGCCTTTAACTTCCAGTTTGATACCGTTAGTTAACGACTCCGCCTGGTGATCGCTCTCTTTGATTGCAATTTTTGCCTGTTGAAGTTTGGCAGAATTTTTAAATCCGTTGAAAAGTGGGATGTTAATACTGATGGAAGAATTAAAGGATTTAAAAAAATCATCTCCAACAAATTTAAAATCATCCCGCTGTCCCTGATATTGGTAAGCAGTTCCAAATACGATTGATGGCATGAATGCAGCTTTTGACATTGATAATTGCCTGTTAGCTATCTGTTTTTGATTGTTCATTATCATCATCTCCGGACGGGTTGATGTGGCAATTTCAATTAATTCGGCTAATGTTTTTTCCGTTAAATCAGAATATTTTAATTCCATTTCTTCTGTATAATTCAATTCGGTCGATTCACCGATTCCCATAACCATTCTCAACCGGGATTCCGCCAGTCGAAAATTATTCTTTGCCGAGACGACAATTGGTTTCATATTTGCGACTTGAACTTCTGCCCGTAAAATATCAAACTGAGAAGATTTACCGGCATTGTAGAATTTTTGAACTTGGGCAAGATTTTCCTCGGAAGATTGCAGAGCTTCTTCAGATACGATAATTGCAGATTTAGAAAATAGAACACCGTAATAAGCCGATGTCAAATTAGTTAAAATATTCTGTTCGGTCAATTTCAATTGAGACTGTGCAATATTATATCCGATCTTAGATATCTGATACCCATTCCAGATCATTCCTCCTGTAAACACCGGCTGGTTAAAGTTGATTCCGGAAGCAATTGTGTTTTCACTACCCATTTTAAACTTTCTTTTACCACCTGGCATTTCAATCGGAAGATCTATCGGAGATCCTACTGCTTCACCAGGTATAATAAATGACGTTCCAGGCATATCCATTACCATAGTTGGTAATTCCCAGGCATGTTGAAGACTTGAGAATGCGCTTACTGTTGGTAACAATCCGGCTCTTGATTCGATTATCTGCTGACTTGATTTATTTACTCCTTCACGGGCAAGTTTTATGCCTGGATTGTTTTCGAGTGTAATTTTTCTGGCGGTCTTCAGGTCCAGATCAAGAGTCTCAGCATATAAACTTATAGATAGAGACAACAGCAATATTGCATTAACTAATATTAATATCTTTTTATTTAACATTTGATTCTCCATTATTATTCATAGATCATTTTCTCACACCATCAACGAACTGTTTTAAAATCTGATCCGCTAATTTTTTATTAATCGGTGGCGCGTCATCAAAAATGTGGTCTCTTGAAAAGAGATTCATGGTACCTATTAATCCATACATAAAGACTTTGACGTCAATATCGGCGCTAAAGATGCCCTCGTCTATACCTTGCTGAATAATATCCTGTATTATTTTTTGTTGGCTTTCAAACATTTTACGATGATCAAAGTGCATATTCATTTTGACGCCGCTGGTGAAGATACTATTCATAAAACGACGAATTGTTGCCCGATTCCTGGTTGGCTGAAACCGTGACAAAAGGATAGCCTCTAATTTTTCTAATGCATTTTTATTCGAATTATTAATATTATCAAGCTGAGACTGAAATTTCCGGACAACAAACTCGACAACGCCAACAAATAACTTTTCTTTATCAGGAAAGTAATAATAGATAGCGGGTTTGCTGACTCCGGTTTTTTCCGCGATTAAACGCATAGACGTTCCGTCGTAACCGAGTTCGCCAAAGCATTCGATGGCTACTCCGATAATTTTTTCTTTGGTATTTTCATTGTTTTTCATAGTATCTCCTTACTTACCGGTCGGTAATGTAACTTACCGACCGGTAAGTAGCAAGAAATATTTTATTTTTCCATCTGTAACACAAACACTTTTGTTTGTGAGCGATATACCTATAAACAGTCCTGATAATATAGACGAGAAATTGAGATCAGGAATCGCATTTCTCCTCCGGTGCGTAAACACGAGATAAAGCAAACCCGTTTTCAATGAAACGAAGTGGAATCAAACGGGTTTCGCGGATTATGGGAAAACATTCTAAGTTTATGACTATGTGCTTTAGTTGTGGTTCGGGGAATAAACCCAACCTTCAGAAGGTT
>JAUVYH010000165.1 GCA_030603165.1 Fidelibacterota bacterium | reverse complement strand
GACATGAGGATAGTTTTTAGTCCATTATACCACTGAAAACTATTTTTATTGGATTTTTCATGTAAATCAGTATCTCAGAGATGTCTACGACACAAAATGCTTTATTAGAAGTCTCATGCTAATTCAACGGAATCATATATGCTCAATTCAACATACGATTCTCGAGGTATGCTATAAGAAATAACCGTACTCGAATTGAATGGATTGGGATAGTTTTGATAGAGAGCAAACTCACCCGGCAACGAATTTGAATCTTCATGTTCAATTGAAACGTTGGTTCCCTCTGCTAAGACTTCAATGTAATCAAGAGAAACTCCTGTTATTTTCAACTGACTGCAATCTGATAATTTGGTTTACTTCTCCTCGTTTCAGAAAATTAGATTTCATTTACTTACTCATTCTTTTCCCTCGTTATCAAGCGTTAATCACACGTTTTTTACATTCTTATTTTGATAGATTTTTCATGGCCATCCAAACCTTCAGCTTCAGCTAGTGTTTTTGCGATGGGGCCAATTGTTGAGAGCCCTTCTGCAGTGACATTAAGAATATTCTGTAATTTGAGAAAGTTATAGACGCCCAGCCCACCGGAATAACGGGCGGTTGTATTTGTTGGCAAGGTATGATTCAGTCCACTGCTGTAATCCCCAAGTGCCTCGGCTGAATTTTCACCAATAAAAAGGGTGCCGTAATTTTTCAATTGATCAACGGTTACTTCAGGTTCTTTTACCTGTAATTCAATATGTTCCGGCGCTTTCTTATTAGCGATAACAATGGCTTCATCCAGATTATCAACCAGAATAATTATTCCATTTTGGCAAATAGAGATTTGGGCAATGCTTTTGGTTGCCAGGTTATTCAAGTAATGTAAAACTGCTTTTTTAACCCTGTTGGCAAGTTCTTCAGATGTCGTGATTAAAATTGGTTCGGCATCAACATCATGTTCTGCCTGGGCAAGCAGATCCATGGCTATGACATCAGGATCTGACATCTCGTCAGCAATGATCGTAATTTCTGAAGGTCCCGCAATAAAATCGATGCCAACAACCCCAAACACCTCCTTTTTAGCCTGAGTAACGTATCTGTTACCCGGTCCAACAATTTTGTCTACTCGTTTAATTGTTTCCGTTCCGTAAGCCATAGCCGCAATCGCCTGAGCTCCACCTATTCGGTATATTTCATTTACGCCGACCACATCTGCTGCAACCAATATGGCTGGATGAATGGAATTCTGATAGGTGGGGGGTGAACAAATAACAATTTCTTCCACACCGGCAACTTTAGCGGGAATCACACACATAACAAGTGTAGAAAGCAGTGGAAAACTGCCGCCCGGCACATAGACGCCTACCCGCTGAATAGGTATTACTCTTTGCCCGGTAAATACTCCGGGAGCTAATTCAACTTCAAAGTCTTTAAACTGGTTTCGTTGTAGTTCTGCAAATATTTTGATATTCTCAGTTGATCTTTCCAGTGCAGAAATCACTGTTTTTTCAACATGGTGATAAGCGGCTTTTATCTCTGAAACATCCAATCTTATTTTTTTAAGATCAACACCGTCAAATTGGCGGGTGTATTCTTTTATAGCCTCGTCACCCCTCCGATAAACAGCCTGAATAATTTCTTTCACTGATGAAACATTTTCTGTTTCTTTATAGGCGAAAAAATCTTCCTTTAATTCTTCTCCCTTAATGATTTTCATTTTCTTCTTCTCCGACGAAGTTCAAAAAGCACATCGTCAATTTTAATATCTTTTTTTGCAAGCAATACAACGAGGAAATATAAAAGATCAGCCGTTTCCCATATGATTTCGTCTTTTGTCCCGGCTTCTACAACTTCTTGGGCTTCTTCTAATATTTTCTCTCTCAATAAGCTATCGTTAAGCTTCGCTGTGTACGAATCGGGGTAGGGATTTTCAATTCGATCTTTCACGATCATATAGAGTTCATTAAGGCTAAATTTTCTTTCGCCGAAGCATGAATATGAGCCGGTATGGCAAGCCACTCCTTTTTGCTTGACCACGGCAAGTAAGGTATCCCTGTCACAATCGGCACGGATGCGCAGCAACTTCTGAGTGTTACTTGAAGTTTCTCCCTTCATCCAGAGCTTTTGGCGAGATCTGGAAAAATACCACATTTGATTAGTATCAAACGCTCTTTTAAGAGACGCCTTGTTACTATAGGCAAGCATTAGAACCTGCCCTGTGTCATTCAGTGTTATGGTTGGGATAAGATCATTTTTCCAGTTAAGGGACTCAACAAAGGCTTCTGAAAGATTGATCTTGCCGGTATAAAGAGCCATCCCCAGTTGTACATCCATACCAATCTTCGCAAGCGCTTTTATTTCCGTGAGAGTATTTACCCCACCGGCAGCCGTAATTTTATTTTTAGTGGCACATGCCAACGCTTTGACCATTTCCATATCAATACCCTTCAGCGTTCCTTCCCGCTCTACACAAGTAAATAAGAACTCAGAAGCATATTTTTCGATTTCATTTACAGTAGTCAAAAGATCCAATCCGGTTTTATGTTGCCAGCCTTTAGTAACAATTTCTCCATAATAAGCATCTATGGCAATGATCACGTGTTCCCGCCCAATTTTACTCACCAGATCCTGCAAAAAATGATGATTCACAAGATCATTTTCAAATGCCTTAGAACCGATGATAATTTTCCGTGCGCCCAAAGAAATCAATTCCTTCGCCCTCCCTACATTCCTAATTCCACCTCCAACCCGGCAATCGGCAATCTTTAGAATCTGTTTTATCGTTTCATGATTGTTTCCTCTGCCCATCGCTGCATCCAGATCTATTACCGCGGTTTCACCATATATATCGAATTCTCTGGCTAATTGTGCCGGATGGTCGTTTTCTAAAATCTTTTCCTTGCCTTGCC
Organism: Fidelibacterota bacterium; assembly: GCA_030603165.1. GTDB lineage: Bacteria > Fidelibacterota > UBA2242 > UBA2242 > UBA2242 > UBA9312. The sequence continues at coordinate 4,301 of JAUVYH010000165.1, read as the reverse complement.
GTAGCTGTACAGCCTTACCATTCATCAAATCAATAGAAGATATTACCATCGAACAATCACCTCGTTTTCTTGCAGATATTTTTTAATCTTATAGATTGTATATTCACCATAATGTAAAAGGGAAGCAAGCAAAACAGCATCTGCTTTTCCAGCTACAACGGCTTCTAGTATATGACTGAGAGTTCCGGCACCTCCCGAAGCGATAACAGGAATTCTAACACTCAGGGAAACCTTTCGGGTTAATTCTAAATCATAACCCGACTTAGTACCATCCATATCAATTGAATTTAAAAGAATTTCTCCAGCGCCCAGTTTTTCTCCTCTTCTTGCCCATTTAATTACATCAAGTTCGGAGTTTTGTCTGCCTCCATGAGTGTAAGCATACCAACCGTCCCCTTGCCTTTTTGCATCAATGGATAGAACAATACATTGTGAACCAAATATTGCAGCACCTTCGGAAATGAGTTCCGGATTCTTAATGGCTGCGGTACAAATCGCCACTTTATCAGCACCACAATGAAGAGCCCTTTTCATATCTTCAATTGTGCGAATACCCCCGCCAACTGTCAGAGGAATAAAAACCTGTCTTGAAACCTGTTTCACTACGTCGAGCATTGTTTCCCGGCTCTCATGTGAAGCTCCGATATCAAGAAAGATAATTTCGTCAGCATTTTGATCATTGTAAAATTTTGCCAGTTCAACCGGATCACCTGCATTTCTGATTTTCTTAAATTTGATGCCTTTCACCACATGCCCTTTATCCACGTCAAGGCAAGGTATGATTCTGGTTGCTAACATAATGTCACCCAGTTCTTTAATAGATTAAGCCCAACGGCTGCACTTTTCTCGGGATGGAATTGCACAGCATACACATTGCCTTTTTGAATAATCGATGGGTACCGGGCGCCATATTCGGTAGCGCCAATAATTATCTCTCTATCATGCGAAATCACATAATAACTATGAAGAAAGTAAAAGAATGAACTATCATTAATCCCGGAAAACAGCGGGGAATCTTTTTTAATATAAACTTGATTCCAGCCAATCTGTGGAACTTTTTTATTTTGGAATCGGATAACTTTCCCCGGGAAAAACCCCAATCCTGTTTCAGACGGCGATTCCTCACTCTCCTCAAAAAGCACTTGCAGACCCAGGCAGATTCCCAGAAATGGTTTATCTGCATATAGCCATTCAAGAGATTTTTCAAAAATGCCTTTCTTTTTTAAGTTTACAATAGCCTCTTTAAATGCACCCACACCCGGCAGAATGATTTTTTCAACACCATTAAAATCCTTACCGGAATGAATGATTTTACTTTTTACCTCTAAATAATCCAGTGCCTTTTTAACCGACAGGAGGTTACCTGCCCCATAATCAATAATTCCAATCATAATGTACCCTTAGTGCTGGGAATTTTATTATTTAACCTGTCTTCAACTTCACAAGCAATTTTCATGGCTTTTGCCAGCGCTTTAAATATGGCTTCGATTTTATGATGGTCTGACCTGCCATAATGAATTTTAATATGCAAATTGGCTCCTAAAGATGATGCAAAGCCCGAAAATAAATCTTCCAATAATTCTGTTGATAAATCGCCTACTTTCTTGTTTTGAAATTTTACATCCCATTTAAGAAAGGGTCTGCCGGAAATATCAATTGCGACACTTGCCAGGGATTCATCCATAGGAAAAGTAAAGAATCCCGCACGCTTGATGCCTTTTTTATCTCCCAATGCTTTTCTTATCACTTCCCCTAAAGTAATTCCTGTATCTTCCACGGTATGGTGTTGATCCACATGAATATCGCCTTTTATATTTGCTTCCAGATCAAATATTCCGTGGTGGGCAAATGTTTCCAACATGTGATTTAAAAAACCGATTTCCGATATAATGCTGCTTTTTCCCGATCCATCAATATTGACTGTCATCCTAATAAATGTTTCTTTAGTTTTTCTTTCAATGTTTGCTATTCTCATTCTAACACCCTAACAATATCATTTACACTTTCCAGAACACGCTTTGCACCGAATTTTTGTAAAAGCTTAACAGTTTTTCTCCCTTTTGTATGTGGAGGCAGAACGCCAATTGGGATAATTCCCGCCGCTATCGCAGCTTTAATGTCATCAACATTATCCCCCAGGAAAACAGCCCGCCTGGCATGCAATTTTTGAAGCGCCAGCTCTATTCCATAAGGATTTGGTTTACCTTTGCCATTGGTTTCTTCCATAGTAATTAGTACATCAAAATCTTTCTCAAAACCTGCTTTTTTTAAAGCGCATTCTGCTTCAATACGCGGTCGACCGGTAACGATACCAACCCTGTAATTTTGCTTTAGCTTATTCAGGGTGCTTCTTTTTAAAAGCCACTTTTCGTTTTTGATAAACCCGTTAAAATTATTGCCTAAATAATATTGTTGAAAAATCCGAACAATCTTATTGTGCGGCACGGCGATTCCCAGATTATTTAGAATCGCTTCTGTGATGTCCCAATCGTTATTATAGCCTCCTCTACTTTTATAAGACTCAATCTCCTCATAAGTTATCCCTTGATTTGAAAAACTCTCCACAGTTTTTTTAATAACTAATCGATATGATTTAGATACATCAACCATAACTCCATCCATATCAAACAGAATAACCTCTGGTGGGATTATCTCTTTTAACGCTTCTAAAAAGATTTGATTTTCTCTGCGCGTACCAACCGTTATACGCAAATACCCTTTCATCAAAGGTAAATCATCGATATTTTTAACCAATATATTTAGTTCAAGCAATTTTTGATAAACTTCATCAGCCCATTTTCCAACATTTACTAGAATAAAGTTTGTTTTAGTTTGTCGAACTTTTAGACCTGCCTGTACTAATTCTCTTTGTAAAAATTCTTTTTCCAATTGGATGTTTTGAATTATACTTTCTGTGTAATTTTTATCCTTCAGGGCAGCAAGACCGGCAATAACAGCAATTGAATTAACTGAATAAGGTGGACTTACTTTTTTCAATTCATTAATATTCCGGATATCGGAAAATAAAATACCCAGCCGCAATCCCGCCAATCCATACGCCTTTGAAAATGTTTGAATTACAACCAGGTTTTTGAAATGTTTTATTAAATCCACATAGGTTTCATTGGCAAAATGATGATAAGCCTCGTCTAAAAGAACAATCGCATTATTAGCTTTTTCCAAGATTTTAAGCAAATCTTTCTTCTCTATGGATGTTCCGGTGGGACTGCCCGGATTGACAATAACAATTAATTTTATTTCCGGATTCAGAGATTTTAAAAGCCGGTTTGTGGGGAAAGAAAAATCTTTATTATAAAGCACAGAGACGATTCTAGCTCCCATCGTTCCGGCAAAAATTTCGTACATGCTGAACGTGGGAACCGGCAGCAATATTGTATCATCTATCTCAATGTAAGTTTCCATCACTGTTCGTATGGCATCGTCTGCCCCGTTTGTTAATAAAATATTTTCCGGCGGGATTTTAAAGTGCGGTGAAAGTTGCTCTATAGAATTTGAATATTCAGGATAAATACTAATAGATTCAGAGCGAAGATTTCGAATTGCTTCAATTACCCTGAGTGAACACCCCATTGTATTTTCATTGAGGTCTAATCGGATTTTATCTTTTCGTGAAACAGGAAACAACTTATAGGGAGTCAGTATATCTAAATATTTTCTGGTTTTCATTATGCCAGCACCTTTTTTAGTTCATATTCCAAAATATCAGTCGCTCCTAATTTTTTCAATACTGGAATCAGCTTAATAGATTCTTCCTTTTTTATGGCGACTTTAACAGCATAACCTTGTTCCTCATACAGTTTTGCAACAGTAGGTGACCGCATGCAGGGCAAGATTCCGATAATTTCATCAAATTTGTCTAAGGGAACGTTCATCTCCAACATTACACGCCCACTTGCATCCAGAATCGCTTGAAACAACATCTTTAATTCAGATGTCTTCTTACGTTTCCAGCTGTCATTTAAGGCGTCTTTGTTAGCAATAAATCTTGTAGACGATTGCAATACTGTCGCTATCGCTTTAAGACCGTGCGCCGCTAAAGTTCTTCCTGTGGAGATGTTATCAATAATCATATCGGCATCGTCCGGTGGAAAGACTTCCGTTGCACCAAAGGTGCGCAAAAACACATAGTTATATTTTTCTCTTTCAAGGAAGGTTCGGGTAATATTTTCGTATTCAGATGCCACAACAATTTTTCTCTTACGGAGATCTTCTACCTGCAGTTCTTCAGGTATGGCTGCAACAATCTTCACAGGGTCGAATTGTAGATCCATAATTTGAAC